>JAJFKD010000100.1 GCA_021773405.1 Porticoccus sp. | reverse complement strand
TTTCCGGATTGAAGGGGTTGGGGTAGTTTGCCAGCAGTTCGAAGGTTTCTGGTGTTTGAAGCGCTGCTGGGGCCTCTGTTTCAAATGTGGACTTGGCCAAGGTCTTGTTGAAATCGTAGATGTGGCCGAGGCTCGCATAGGTATGCTCTCTCGGAATGAAACCTCGAAGCTTCAAAGCAAGAGTGAGTTGTGACTTGTCGGCCAGACCGGGCGCCCTCAGGTTAACTGCGAAGCGGCCAGGAGCCGTAGGGATGTTGCCTCTATTGGCCACATTGGGTTTGGTGAAGGATGCCAGTGTCTGGGCACCAGGACCGCGCACATCCAGGCTGAGCCGTGGCGCCCCATGCCCTACTTTCTCGACAGCCTCGCCGGTTACCGTATAGCTCACGATTAAGCTGTCGCCCTCTTTTGGTGAAATCGCAGGCACGGCCACGAGGTAGTCCCAGGCAGTCTCAGGAGTTAATTTGACAGAATCCACGGACGCCGGCAAGAGGCCCACGTTTTGCTCCACCCCGGCACTATTCTTTAGGGAAACTCCGGTAACTTGCACAGTCAGATGGGCGCCAGAACTGTCAAGCCAAGAAATCGCACGTTCGTAATACGGCTCACCCGGAGAAGCCTTGCTCAAAGTGGTAGTGCTGAGTTCTACGGTGTACGGAGGTCCGCTTGCACTGGTCCAGGCAAATTTAGCACTGGTTTTCCCGATTGAAACCGACGAATGTTGACCGTCAGCTACGAAAACCGGTCCGCCCCAGTAAGAGCCGGTGAAAGATTGCCGGTAAATTTTGTCGTAATTCTTTTGCTGATAGACAATGTGGATATTGTTGCCCGCCAACGCAGAGATAGTGGGTCGCTGCTGTTCCTGGTAGTAAATGCGGGTATACTGGCTGGGCCAACTGTTGTGTGCGCTCGACTTGCGATAAATGATTGTGTTTTGGAAGGCCCCGGAGCCAGAGGTTTCGTGCCAGGCGACATGCAGAATGGTTGTGCCGGCACCTTCCGAGGAAATACTCGGTGTTTGGTGGGTCTGACTGGTGCCGGGTACGATTGACGACAGGTTGGTTGTGCCGGTCCAGGTCACCGGGGTGTAATAGCGATAATAAACATCGCCATCAGTGGCTTGATAAACGAGGGCTGGTGTATCTACGCTGCTCCAAATAAATTTCTTGACTGCGGTAAGGCTGGGTGAACTCATGCTTGGCCCTGTGATGATTCCGGTTGTCGGCCAAGATGAGCCGCCATTAGTGCTGTGCCTTGAGGCCAGGATGTTACTCGTTCGATAGACGATCACAACATTGTCTCCAGTGAAGCTAGTGATAACCGGCAAGGGGTCAGATGAGCCCACGTTGGATGATACAACTTGACGATTGCCGGATAGCCAGGTAGAGCCACCATCAGTACTTCTGTGAAAGTGAATGTCGTGATTGCTGCCGTTGGTGCGCTGCCAAGTGGCATATACGTTGCCGCTGTGTTCAGTCACCGAAGGATAACCGGACACCTGCGTGATATCGCTCAGAGTTATGCTTTGTCCCCAATTGCCGCCGGAATACTTAACATACTGAATTCGGTCTCCGGATTGGTACACAACGTGATAGTCGCCACTGCCATCCCGTACGATTTTTCTGCTGCTACTGTTTGCAGTAGCAAGATCGGAATTGGACCAATGTTTCTGAAAAACATCGAAAACAATCTTGTCTCCCGCAGTGTTGTAATGAATATTGCTGATGGCAATGTGGGTTGGTTCTCCTGTGTGGTCATCTGTATTTTCCGTGGTTGTATAAGGAGTAATTTCTGTGATGCTCCCGTTTGGGAAAAGGTCCGATGCGTCTCCATCGAACACAGGGTCGCTGACTGTACCTAAATTTGTGACAGCACCGTCAGCAGGCCGAATTGAGGGTTGAGCGCCAGCTCTTGAATATGAGAATAGCAGACCTTCGGGCAAGACAGTGCTGACCCCACAATTTTCCCTGGTTTCAAATTTATCCGTATTCTGTCTTAATTCCAGGAGGAAATAATCATTCGTGTTGACTGGGATTCTCACCGAATTGTTGGACGAGCTGACGCCTCCCAACTCATAGCTCATTGTATCATCATTGATGTCGGTGAACGTATGCCATCCAAGTTCATTTTTTTCCCATGCACTCATCACCAAGCCGCTCATCGATGGCGGATTTGTGCCTGCACCAGACATCAAGTTCCAACGGTGCAGACCGTTTAGATGACCACCTTGTCTTAGCTGGTGACCGATCTCATGTAAAACAACATAGGTATCTATGAAATCATAAGTGTTGCGGGCGTAAACACCTGAATTATTTACAACTGAGTGTTCTCCTCTTATTGTTGGTTCGCCGGCTGCTCCTGTAAATGTAATTGGGCTGGGAAGGTAGTCTCCGTCCGCGACTCCTTGGTAGAAACCGCCTATTCCTCGGAAGCGGGGATGATATCCGGCACGATTGATAAAGACAATCATATCTACCACGTTATCGCCGTTGTTGTCAAGGTCATCCAAGGTGTGATTGTCAATAAACCACTGATGGATGATCTCATTGTGGTCATGCCATTCAGCGCGACTGGTTGGTGTATTGAGCACTGTTGGATTGTGTGGATAAGCATATTCGTCACCATATATCCAGATATTACCCCCTGACATTTGATAGAAATAGGTGGTGATGCTATTGGGCCTGGCAGCTGTGTCAGCATCCACTGTCGTTGCGTTAAAAGGCGTATGGATAAGCAGACTATCCATCCAGGTTGGTCCGTCCGAAGTGATTGGCCATGAATTGACTCTGCAAGCCCCCCCAGCATCAAAATTGTCATCAGCGTCTTTGAAATAGAGTACGGCAATTTTGAAGTTGATACCATCGTATGTCGGTAGTGGATTTATGAAATTAAGATGGTTAGCCAATGATTTTACGGCCGTAGAACCTTCGCTACCATCGTGCGCGCAAGTCCACTCCTCAGGCTGGGCGAAGAGAACTGAATCATGTACCATAACATATATGAAAAGCAATGTTAAAGTTAAGAGCGTCCGTCTCATTTCACTAACCCTCCTCATCTAAAATATGTAAATTTGTGGATTTTCACCGTTGGCCCCGATTTAGCTAAAGCAAAATAAACCCCGTTTGCGACAATCCGGCTTTGGTCATCCCGACCATCCCATAGGATTTGGTGTGTGTTTCTCAACACACGGCGTAATCTAAAACTACGAATGCTCTGACCAAGAACATTATAAATTGAAACCTCAAGTTCTTCTGTTGGCAGATTGTCCATGAGTATCGTTGACTGTGACCTTGCGGGGTTTGGGTAGACGGACAAGAAAAAATTGTTCGGGAGGTTCTTCCCCGGTTTGTGTGTTGGTTTAACACTAACGGGAGTCCCGAATTGAACACCATCTATGTTTGCGTACAGAAGGGTGTCAAATCCAATTTTTGTAATCCCAACGCCGACCACATGTCGAGCGTGATAGGTTTCATCAATTCTGAAAGTATCACTTTCCTCTATGATGGTATTCACGTCTGCCCATAGTCGTTGCGTCCCAAAGAATGAAATAGTGCCAGTGTCAGTAATCGCCATGGTAGCACCAAAATCACCAAAGAATCCCTCCCACCTGGTGTCTAATCCATCATGAGTATCAATCAATCGCAGGTCGCCAGTTAGCGGATCTTCAGGAAAATCCCCATGCCGAAGGGCGGCGGTTGAGTCATGGTTGTAATTCAAGTAGAAAAAACTATCTTCTACGGGTGGATCTATTTGAAATGACTGTCCCAATATTTTGTATATTCGCAATGTATCACCTAGCAATGTGTCACCGACGACTTGCCATTCGAAGGGAGCACCGCCCCCCTGGTATTGCCATGTATTGCCGATCTGCAAAGGGAGAAATTCCGCTGCCTTGGGCAATTGGGCAAATAAACCGGAAACCAAGCAGAAAACTACATATTGTACTTGCAAGGCTGTTCTAAACATCCTCTCACCTCCTTTCTCTTGTGTGGGCTATGCTAATACAAATTCAAGATGCCTACCCTCCTGCTACTGGGGAATATTAATCTTCCAAAAGGCCGTGATAAATTACAAAAGAATTGGCCTCTCTTCAAATCCAAATGAGTACT
>JAJFKD010000099.1 GCA_021773405.1 Porticoccus sp. | reverse complement strand
ACGGGTACGGAGCCCATTCACCTGGTGGCTACAGCATGGAAGCAGCACTGATAACTGAAATTGTTATGACCATGATGTTCCTTGTCATCATTCTTGGCGCTACAGACAAACGAGCCCCCCAAGGTTTTGCCCCTATTGCTATCGGTTTATGTTTAACCCTCATCCACCTAATCAGCATTCCCGTCACCAACACATCAGTAAACCCTGCCCGTAGTACCGGTGTCGCCCTATACGTAGGTGACTGGGCTACAGCACAACTTTGGTTATTCTGGGTTGCTCCCATTGTTGGTGGAATATTAGGGGCGGTGGTTTATCGCGTTATAGGAAAGGAAAACAATACGTAACCGATACAACAACAAAAGAGTCTGTAATAAACAAAACCGACTTTTTTAATTAAACCCATAACTAGTACAATTATCTAGGGCGGCCATACTGACCGCCCTATTTGTGAGTCTTAGACTCACAAAAATTACTCGGTAGTGGGAAAACTGGTATGGCTGAGAAGAAGTTATCTATTTTTGAACGATACTTAACGGTATGGGTTGTGCTTTGCATTGCTAGCGGTATTTTTTTAGGGAAAATTGCCCCCAGTGTTGCAACTACCCTAAATGATTTTTCCATTTATCAAGTATCAATTCCTATTGCTGTGTGCCTGTTTTTCATGATGTACCCCATCATGGTAAAAATAGATTTTGCACAAGTCCTTAAATCAGCAAAAACGCCAAAACCCGTTATGCTAACGCTATTTATAAACTGGGCAATCAAGCCATTTAGTATGTTTGCAATATCCTATTTGTTTTTGGGATATTTATTTAGAGACTTCTTACCTGGTACAGAAATACTATCGACTGGTGAGGAAGTAGAGTTGTGGAGGAGCTATATTGCCGGCACCATTTTGCTAGGTATTGCCCCATGTACAGCTATGGTTTTAATGTGGGGTCATTTATCTAAAGGAAACGATGGGTTAACGCTAGTTATGGTTGCAATCAATTCACTCATGATGCTTTTACTTTATGGGCCGTTGGGCAGCTTATTATTAAATGTTAATTCTATGCCGGTACCTTGGGAAACCATGCTACTTTCGGTCTCTATTTATGTCGCATTGCCATTGGTTGCAGGATACTTCTCAAGAAAGCTCATTATTAAAAATAAGGGCATGGAGTGGTTTAACGAAAAATTTCTACATTGGCTAACACCCGTGAGTATTACGGCTTTACTAATTACATTGATTCTTCTTTTTTCATTCAAAGGTGAAGTTATTGTTTCAAACCCACTTACCATCCTATGGATAGCCATTCCATTGCTAATACAAACAGTATTTATATTTTTTCTAGGGTACTTTATATTTTCTAAGTACTTTATGCTCTCTTATGAAGATGCAGCACCAGTATCATTAATCGGTGCTTCCAATCACTTTGAAGTGGCAATTGCTACAGCCATCATACTATTCGGCTTATCCTCTGGAGCAGCACTGGCAACAGTTGTAGGCGTTTTAATTGAAGTGCCCCTAATGCTCATGTTGGTAGCTTTGTGCAAAAGAACATCTTATATATTTGACAATAATCGGACAAAACAAGCATAACAATCTCAGGGGATATTGAATGTCTTGTGCCAGCCCGCCAGCTCATATCATCGTGGATGACTTTCTAGCACCAGTGTGTGACGGGTTTGTGGAAATTTTATATCAAGATACCGATATTTTATTGATCAATAAACCTAGCGGTCTTCTCAGTTTGTCGGGCAAGAACACTCTAAACTGGGATTCGGTACACTACCGCTTGGTATATGGCCAAAAGGGCGTTAGCCCTGCATTTCCAGAGGCAAAATTACCGCATCGTTTAGATTTTGGAACATCTGGAATTATGGTAGTGGGGCTGAATACTGAATCATCAAAACACCTCAACAAACAGTTTCAAACTGGTACCATTCAAAAGCGTTATATCGCCCTGCTGGAAGGTTGGGTTGCGGACGACCAGGGTCAGGTTAATGAAGCGATAGCAAAAGATAAAAAACATTTTCCCCGGGTAAAAATTTGCCACGCCACAGGCAAAACCGCCATTAGTGAATACACCGTATTACGTCGACTAGAACAACCTCGCCGGAGCTTGGTACAGTTTATTCCTCATACCGGGCGCACTCACCAGTTGCGCATTCATAGCCAATCCATTGGCCACCCCATTCTTGGGTGTGATTTGTACAAAAATGATCGCAGTGAACAGTTGGCAGATCGGTTGCTATTACATGCTAGTGACTTGTATTTTGAGCACCCTGTTAGCGGCGAACAATTCCATGGGCAGTGCCCCTGCCCATTTTAATCAGAAAAGTTATTCTTATTTCAGACAATCCTTTCTTGACACCCACCCTATTCCCTACTTTATTGATATCACCACAGCATGGAGGATAAGCCGATGAACGACCTTTCAGTGATTACAGAATTTCTGGGTTGGTGCACGCTGATTAATTATGGAATTCTTATATTATCCACGGTAATGTTAATAACCTGCAGTGATTGGGTAAAAGGGATACACAGCAAAATATTCAATATCCCAGAATCCAGCTTAGATACTTTATATTTCAATTATTTAGGTAGCTATAAGCTGGCCATATTCATCTTAAACCTTGTACCTTATATTGCTCTTAAAATAGTAGGTTAGATTGGCTTGAAATAGGTATAAACTGGACACTTATAAACACTACTTTGTTTTGAATCCATACTTTTTACGTCAACCAAACTTAACCATAACCAAGAGCACTCAGTAGCCACCTATGAATATTGTTGAAATTACCAAAGAACCCGTCGAGCTTTATAAAATTCTTAAATTTGAAGGCATGGTCGCCAGCGGAGGAGAAGCGAAAATGGCGGTGGCTGAAGGCCATGTTTTGGTCAATGGAGAAGTGGAAACCCGGAAAAGAAGGAAAATCGTTTCCGGTGATATGATTGAATTTGGTGACGAAAAAATTCAAGTACAAAGGGCATAATCTTTAAGCCCCATAAAAAATAAAAATCCAACACAATAGTAAGTAACCCATGAACCAACCAACGAACAACAATCCAACAACGAACCGACAGGTTCGATTGGTGTCTCGCCCGGAGGGTATTCCCCAAGCGGAAAATTTTGCTATCACAACAGAACCCGTACCCACCATTGGTGAAGGGGAAATACTGGTTCACAATATTTTTCTATCGGTAGAACCGGCTATGCGTGGTTGGGTAAGTAATGTGGCTAATTATTCTGAACCTGTCGCCATTAATGGGGTAATGCGCTCTTTTGCTACGGGCCAAATAGTGGAATCACAACACCCTGATTTCCTACCCGATGAATATGTGACTGGTTTGTTTGGTTGGCAGGACTACGCGGTGGTTAACCCTGAGAAAATTATTCGGAAAGTTGATGACAACCAACTGCCTATTTCCACTTCCCTGGGTGTGCTTGGTCTCAATGGGATGACAGCTTATTTTGGGCTATTAGATGTGGGACAACCTAAAGCTGGTGAAACAGTCGTGGTATCTACCGCTGCGGGCGCTGTGGGCTCCTGTGTCGGCCAGATAGCCAAGATCAAAGGCTGTCAGACTGTTGGTATTACTGGCGGCCCCACAAAAGTTGAACTTTGTCGTGATCAGTTCCAATACGATCGTGCCATTGATTACAAAAGTGAAAATTTTGAGCAAGAACTTGCCGATGCCTGTCCACAGGGTGTTGATGTTTACTTCGATAACACTGGCGGCAAAATCACAGATGCCGTACTGAGCCATTTGAATGTCGGGGCACGAATAGTGATTTGTGGTACCGCATCTGTCAGTAATTGGAATCCTCACCCCCTCGGCCCCAGGGTAGAACGGCAAATCCTGGTAAATCGAGCACGGATGCAAGGTGTTTTGATTTTTGATTACGCAGATCGTTATCAAGAGGCTGTGGATGCACTCACCCCATGGATAAATGATGGGTTGATTCACTATGAAGAAGATATTCTACAAGGTATTGAACAGGCACCTGATGCCATAGCGGGCCTTTACCGTGGTGAAAATTTAGGGAAGCGATTAATCAAACCCTAAAATTTAAAGATTAGCCAGAGCACATATTATGCCTTCAAAAAGTAGTTACCTCTGGCGAGCACTGTTGAAAGCCGGCGTCACAAAGGACAAGTCCATTGATGTCCTGCGTGAAAAAATTATAAAAGATACCCGTTCTCTAAAACCGCCTAAAGATGTACAAATTACACCAACCAAAGTTGCAGGTATCCCGGGTGAATGGCTAACACCCAAGTCTTTACTGGCTAGAAACAAAATAATGATTTATCTCCATGGTGGCGGCTATGTCGTGGGCTCTCCTGCTACACACCGGAGTTTAGTGGCAAGATTAGCTAAAGCCTGCTCAATTAGAGCGCTATCTTTAGATTATCGCCTTGCTCCGGAACACCCATTTCCCGCTGCATTAGAAGATTCACTGACGGTTTATCATGAGGTTATCGACCATGGTATTCCACCGGAAAATATCATACTGGCCGGTGATTCAGCCGGTGCGGGGTTGGCATTAGCCACTCTGATTTCACTGCGGGATAACCAACACCCCCTTCCTGCCATGGCACTTTGTATTTCCCCTTGGACAGACTTGGCTTTAACCGGAGAAAGTATCACAAACTGTGCAAAATCAGACCCTTATATTTCTTACGAGTCCCTGACATTAAACGCCCATTACCTAGGTAAAACTGATCCCCCCCACGATCCCAAATCACCACTGATATCTCCGTTATACGCTGACCTTTCAGGGCTACCACCACTACTGATTCATGTGGGTACCGATGAAATATTATTGAGTGATTCCACCCGTCTGGCAGCACAGGCTAAAAATGCGGGTGTCGATGTCACATTAAAAATATGGGATGACATGTGGCATGACTTCCATATGTGGGCGCCTTATTTGCCAGAGGCTAATCAAGCGATAAAAGAAATGGTGGGATTTGTAACAAGGCACTGGCGTAAAAAACCATTGGTATAAAAACTATCTACCTAGAAACTGTCGGCTTAAATAACAATTACTTAAAGTAACGATTACTTAAAACAACAGCCAAATTTGCAGACTATGGATTTTGTCCCTAAGCTTTTGCCTAAGTGTCTTAGTTAGATAGCTTTCATGTTTTAGAGAATAAAAGTCAGAACAAACAAATTAGAATTAAAACAATTTAGTACCACAACTCTTTAGTATCACAACAAGGTGCACTATATGTCTACATTGCTCTATGTCGAAGCATCACCCCGAAAAGATCGGTCAGCCTCTATAGAAGTCGCTCAATCATTTGTTTCTACCTTTTTGGAGAAAGATGCCATCAATACAGTGGAAAACCTGGATTTATGGAACACTTTATTACCTCCGTTTGACGGGGATACTATCAACGCCAAATATCGGGTAATGCATGGTGAAGACCCAACACCTGAGGAAATTGCAGCCTGGGATGTTATTACAAAAATCACTGATCAATTTAAAGCAGCTGATCACTATTTATTTAGCTCACCCATGTGGAATTTTTCTATTCCCTACAAGCTTAAGCATTATATTGATGTGATCAGCCAGCCTGGTCTGACTTGGAGCTTTTCACCAGAAACAGGGTATGAAGGACTAGTAACAGGTAAATCGGCTACCTTAGTGTTAGCTCGTGGAGGAGAATACAGCAGTGGTCCTGTAGTTGCCGCCATGGACTTTCAACGGACTTATTTGGAAATGATTCTTGGTTTTATTGGTTTTAAAGATATCAATACCGTACTCATAGAACCAACTTTAACTGACGCAAAAGATAGCGCCATTGCTATAGCAAAAGAAGAAGCAGTCAAGCTAGCTGGGCAACTTTAACATTTGATCAGCACTTTCCATGGCTTCAACCATAGATGAAAATACCCTCTCATCTCCTAAACATTCTAGGGTACCAAGACGAGACAAATTTGCTGCTGCTTTTTCGGAAACACCGACAAGATAGACTTCCCTGGCATTAGATATTTCGGTACGAATCAATTCGTCGAGAATCATGGCTGTGGACGTTCCTACCAAGTGAGCGCCGGTAAGATCAATCACCATTAGACGATAAGATACATAGTTTCTCAGACACTGACGCAAGCCTCGTCCCACTCCAAAGCTTAGGGGGCCAACCAACTTCATCAATACGACAGCGCCTTGATGGGCACTTAAGCGTTGCTGCTCAGGTGAATCTTGCACTTCTTCTGAATCAGTATCATCTGCATCCGTTCCATCCGTTAGGTAAACATGATCAAGCTGAATACTGGTCAAACGCTCTATGGTGATCAGATTGGAAATAAACACGCCCACAAGTACGGCTGTAATCAGGTCGACAAACACGGTCATAACCAAAACCATGATCATTAACACCACCGTGTTGGCCGGTAGTTTTGTCAGCCGCATGAACATGGGCCAATCAATAATATTAATACCTACCCGCAATAAAATCCCGGCTAAAACAGCCAGTGGCACATGGGCAGCAAACTGACCTGCGCCTAACATAATGGCTAACAGCGTTAATGAATGAATAGCACCGGAATAACCAGTCTTACCACCCGCACGTATATTGACCACGGTCCTCATTGTGGCGCCAGCTCCGGGTAAACCTCCAAAGATACCTGCCACAGTATTACCCAACCCCTGGCCTATCAGTTCTTTATCCGAATCATGCTGTTCTTTAGTTAAGTTGTCTGAAACCAATGAGGTGAGTAGTGAATCGATCGCGCCCAGCACGGCCAATAACAATGCGGCATAGAACAATTCACCGATGACATCC
The DNA here is from genome assembly GCA_021773405.1 of Porticoccus sp. Classification (GTDB taxonomy): domain Bacteria; phylum Pseudomonadota; class Gammaproteobacteria; order Pseudomonadales; family Porticoccaceae; genus Porticoccus. The sequence goes on along the minus strand of JAJFKD010000099.1, from coordinate 1,083 downwards.
ATGGTAAAAATAGGCCAATGTGGAGATGGAAAGCCAGAGGGAATATCACCTATAACAGCAACAGTATTTTCAGGTAGCAATGTTAATGCAGCGACGCTTCCTATTAATAAGGCAGCGAGTGGCGGTGGACACCAGACGGCTAAACGACTTGGCCACAAGTACATAATAGCCAGGGACAACAGACCCAGCATAAGAGAGGGTGTACTAATATTTTGTAGCCAGGATGGCACCATGGCCAGCGCATCAGTTAAGGAAGGCATCCCCGCATGGCCTAATACTGGCCCTATTTGCAGGATAATAATGATGACACCGATACCGGACATGAAACCGGATATCACGGGGTAAGGAACAAGAATAAAATATTTACCCAACCGCAATAGCCCAAGGGCTATTTGTATCATTCCAGCAAGCACTACGGCACTAAAGCCTATCACCAACCCAGTTTCAGGGTATTTTGCCTGTAACGAGGTAAAAACACCGGCCATTACCACGGTCATTGGCCCTGTTGGCCCCGAAATTTGATGGGGAGTGCCACCAAATATTGCAGCGAAAAAACCGACAAAAATAGCACCGTAAATCCCAGCAGCTGGCCCCGCACCTGACGCCACACCAAATGCTAGAGCTAGTGGCAACGCAACTACTGCAGCTGTAATACCACCCATAAAGTCCATGTGAAGATGGCGGGTGGTAAGGGAATTGAATGAAGAGGTGTGCATAATCCTTATATATTGTCCTTTGGTACCCTTTTATTTACAGCGACTTTTATACTGTTTACATATCGGCTTATGGCTATTTACAACAACAGGGTTATGACTATAACGCCAACAGCATAATCATTCATCAGCTGCGATCAGTTGCTTAACCTGCCCTTGGGTAAAGGGCCAACCCTTTTCTTTACCATCTGGAGCAGCCATTACAGGGATACGAATTCCATAGCGTTGTTTAAGATCATCATGATCGTCAATATTAACTTCCTTCAAGGTCCAACCAGCCTCCTGTAATACAGGATAAATAAGGTTTTTAGCCTGATCACAAAGATGGCAATGGGAGCCTGTATAAAGTGTAAGAATATGATTCATTAAT
>JAJFKD010000098.1 GCA_021773405.1 Porticoccus sp. | reverse complement strand
GGTGTTAATGGCTTGTTGCATGGCAGATATGTTGACACTTCCATCCACGTCATCTGCCTCTGGAATAAGCCAACCTGCAATATTAGGAGATAAAAGGGGCTTTGCTGTCGGGGCTTTTGAAGGGATACTTTCTGTAGGGGTGTTATCGAGTTGCGTCATTGCTTTTGCCCTTTTTCTGGTTCTCGAACCCTGTTTTTTTGAGGTTCAAAGTACTCTGATTTAAACGAGTACTTTGGATTAATTACAGTTTTTATCCTGAATCCATTGTTCTGTATTGTGAAAAAGTGCTTCACGCCATTCGGGTCTGGAGAAAGTGTGGTCCGCATCGGCCATTTCATTGAACAGAATTTTGTCGTTCAGTCCCGATGATTTCCATTCTGGTGAGGTGGATGTAAAATCATTGAATTCCTGAGCAATGTAATCGTTACCACTAGTAAGAATGTACAGCTCGCCATTAAATTTTTTCAAGCTGCGAGTTAGCCTAATAGGCAGTGTTAACAACGTTAGATCTTCATGTTCAGTCTTTTGTTGTTCACTTTTAGAATCTTTTCTGGCGTGAATCAAAAGTTGAAAATAGGCTTTTAATGAGCGGAAAATTGAAAACTGCCCAGACTTAATTTTTTTCCAAAGTTCTGGGTCTCTCAGTCTGTTCCAGTAGTAATGTTTTAAGTATGTTTTTGCTTGCCCTGATTCTGTGCGAATCCAGGGATTGACCATAAAAACACCAGATACACGCGGATCTGTGTGTGCATAGAAGCCGCCTGCAGAGGCCGATTCACATTCCCCCCAAAGCACCACTTTTTCGAGTTGTGGAAATTTTTCAAACAGCGTGTCTATTGCGGCAGAAATATCATTCTCCATATCCAAGAAGCCACGATAGTCGCCTTCACTGTCACCTGTACCTCGATGGTCGAATCTCAGTACCGGCATACCTAGAGAAGCGATTCTTCGTCCCAGCACAACAAATTGGCGATGTGCTCCAACTCGAAATTGGGGTCCACCAGCAACAATGATGATAACACCTGTTGTAACTGGGTTTTGAGGTTCGTGGACAATACCTAATAGCTGATCATTATCTTGACCACAGCGGAATACAACAGCTTGTTCATTCACGAGTTGTGCCCCCATTTATGTAATTCATGGTTGCAGTGATTAGTTCGGGTGCTAGTGTGCGTTCGTGGGCTTGCCAGAAGGCGGGGCCGATAACTGTTTTATGGTCTATTTGTACGCCTTGTTCACGCCATTTGTCCATGGCTTGCAAGTCACCTCGTGGCGTTTTTCTTTCAGCGCTGGCTAGGACAGTAAACCAGGATACTGGGCAGGAGAGGCTGTCCAGGTGATTATTGTAGTGGGCTGCTTGTATGCCACTGAATAATTCAGGGGAGACATCGTAACCTGCGACTTCGATATTCTTTCCTTCTTTTAGCAACTCTTCTAAGTGGGCAGTAGTCTCAGCTTTTTCATCTCTACCCATTGAGGCAGCAATCTTTATCCGAAGAAATTGATTTAGGGAGGCTTTACCATTCGTGACTGGTTGCCAGAAAATCATACGATGAAGGTTTTCTATCTCTGGAGCAGCAGCCATGGCTAGTAGTGCTCCTAGTCGTACTGCCAACAAAGAGATTTTTTTGTAGCCCAGTTGTTTTGCGTAATGAGTGGCATCAATGGTGTCCTGTATCCATTGCTCCCAGCTTGCCTCTGAAAAGTCTCCAGAGCTATCTCCTGTGCCATAGGGGTCTACAGAAACCAAGGCATGCCCCTGCTTATTTAAAGCTTGAGCCAGCATTGTTTGCATATAGCGACAGCGATTCATTTCCTCAGCAAAAGAGGGGATCGCCACAATACACTCTGTCGAGTCCGATACTTTTTCGGGAACATGGTGTAATGCAAACAGCGAGCCCTTACTTCCCTCTATAAAAGCTGGATCGAGGCGAGAGTGTGTTTTCATTAGTTGAGTTTTTGCTCAAGGACTTTAGTTAGGCTGCCTACAGTGGCAAAAACGTCTGCATTTAATTCGTCGTCATCGAAGGCACAACCAAATTCTTCTTCCAGGGCAGTAACGAGCGAAACAACAGCAACAGAGTCAAACTCTGGGATAGAACCGAGTAAGCCTGTGTCTTCATTAAAATGTTCTACTTGGCCTTCCAGCATTAATACGTCATCAATTATCTGGATAGTTTCTTGTTGTAAGCTCATACGTTACTTTCCATTTTTACCAAAGTTTTAAATTAACTATTTTTACTGTGCTCTAATTACTTTACTGCATTTAATTAATGCGGCATTTTGCCACCTCTGCATGCAATTGAGTAGTGCAGCTTTTTTGGGCAAAGGTCTTTATGTTTAGTCTATGCAGGTTTTAAATTAGAACCTCTACAGGGCCTGGATGGCTTAGAAAGAGATGGGGGCTAGCTGTAAACCCGTAAGCCCCGGATTGGAATACAACGATTAAGTCACCCAGCTGAATGTCAGGCAGCTCGTATTTATCAGCGAGGATATCTAAAGGAGTACAGAGTGGGCCTACAACATTTATGGAGGATAGTTTTTCTCCATTAACCCTATTGCCAACACACACAGGATAATTTTTGCGAATTACCTGGCCAAAATTGCCTGATGCAGCTAAATGGTGATGAAGCCCACCATTAGTAATGGCATAGGTTTCCCCCCTTGATTCTTTGATATCTATAACCTCAGAAACATATATACCGGCTTCGCCTACGAGATAACGACCTAGCTCAATGACGATTTCTGCTTCAGGGAATTTAGGATTGTATTCGGCAAGTAGCTTTTCGAGGTTGTCGGCAATGGGTTGCAGGTCTAACCGTTGCTCGCCAGGGAAATAGGGTATGCCAAAACCGCCGCCAATATTGAGCCATTTAATGGGTGAAGGTGCATGCTCTGCCAATTGAAGTGCCAGGGCAAATGTTTTTGTCTGTGCTTCGATAATTGCTTCTGGTTTCAGGTTTTGTGAGCCACTAAAAATATGAAAGCCCTGAAAGTTTAAGCCTAGCTCTTTGACCCTTTGTAGCATAGCTGGGACGCGTTCAGCATCTACACCAAAGGGCTTGGGTCCGCCAGCCATTTTCATGCCAGAGGTTTTTAGCTCAAAATCTGGATTAACACGAATGGCAACATTTGGTGTGATATTTAAATCATTTGCTATAGCAGAAAGGCGTTCCATTTCGCCTTCTGACTCCATGTTGATGATAATGCCTGCTTCAATAGCATCTTTAAGTTCGGTGTTGGATTTTCCTGGTCCAGCGAAGCTAATGTTTTTTGGCTCTATACCTGTAGCTAATGCTACTTTGAGCTCCCCGCCGGAAGCCACATCAAGTCCATCGGTCATCGATGAAAAGTGTTGAACAACCTCAGGCATGGGGTTGGATTTCATGGCGTAATGGAGGTGTATTCCTTCGGGCAATATTGATCTGAGAGAATGTACTCGATCCGTCATCAATTGTTTGTCATAGGCATAGAAGGGTGTTTGCCCAACTTGTTTTGCTACTTCAGTAATAGGATGACCACCTATTTGTAGGCAGTTGTCTACCGTAGCATACTGATTCATAGGAACATGTTGCGGACGACTTTTTTTAGAATGAGGTGTTGTTGCGTTGTCGTTACTCAAGCTTCCATCTCCTGAAACAAGTCACTGTACTCAGAGGCGAGCAGTTTTCGATCAATTTTACCGTTTTGATTATGGGGCATACCGTCCAAGATAATAATTTCCTGTGGCACCATAAAGTTAGGCAATTCTTTTTTGCAGTATTTAAGGATTGAGGTTGTTGGCGTGTCTTCTGTCAGAGTCGCAACGAGCAAAATAGCCTGTCCCAGTGTCGGGTGTGCAAGACCAATGGCCGCAGCTTCTTTAATGGCAGGTAATGCGTAAATTGCCTCCTCTACTTCTGAAGGGCTGACGCGATATCCTGACGTTTTTATCATTTCATCCATGCGGCTAATAAAATATAAGAAACCTTCTTCGTCCTTTTGTACCTGATCGCCAGACCAAACAGCGATTTCAGTTAAAGGAATGCCCTCTGGTTTTGCTGGGCTTGGCTTGAACCGCTCTGCAGTTTTTTCATGATCATTCCAATAGCCCATGGAGACCAGAGATCCTCTGTGAACTAACTCTCCCGGCTCCCCCGGCTCACATTCGGTGCCGTCGGGTCGGACCACAAGCACTTGAGCATTGGGTATGGCTTTTCCCATGGAGGTGGGTCGAATATCAATTTGATCTGGTGGTAAGTAAGTTGAACGGAATGCTTCTGTTAGGCCATACATCAAAAAGACTTGTGTGCTTGGTAGGGCAGCTCGTAACTTATTTGTGGTTGCCTGGGGCATAGCGCCACCGCTGTTGGTCATATAGCGGAGTGATTCTGCCGTTTCTTCAGGCCATTCTAATTGGGCTAATTGGTTCCATAGCGGTGGTACCGCTGCAAGACCCGTAACCTTATGCTTTTGTATGGCTCGAATCACATCACGAGGCAACAAGTAATCCATTAAGACCACCGAAGCCCCTACAGAAAATGCTGTAGTGAGCTGGCTAAGCCCATAGTCAAAGCTAAAGGGTAGCGCAGCTAATAAGCAGTCTTCTTGGGTGTTGTTTAAATAGGAAGCAACGCTTTTTGCCCCTGTGGCCATATTTTTATGTGATAGCACAACCCCTTTGGGATTACCGGTACTGCCAGAGGTATAGAGTATTGCGGCCATATCACTATCAATTCGTGGGTGTGGAGCAATGATGTGACCGGATGAGGTAAAATTTGTCCATGAATACACTGAATAGCTTGATTCAGAATAGTTAGATTCAAATTCAGGATGTTCATCTTCTACAACGACGACAGTCTGTAGCTTAGGGCAGCAGCGCAGTATTTCGCCAAGTGACTGTAAGCGCTGTGTAGAAGTAATGAGTACCTTTACATCACAGTCATCGAGAATATAGGCAACTTGTTTAGGCTTTAGCAGAGGGTTTACTGGTACAAATACACCGCCTGCATGGGCTGCACCAAATAAGCTGAATACTGTTTGGGGTAGTTTTGGTAGATATGTAGCAATTCTGTCGTCAGGCTTAAGTCCCAGAGCCATAAGCCCATTTGAGACTAAGTCAATCTGGTGTTGTAACTCGGCATAGCTTAATTGATCATCTTTGAACAATAGTGCCACTGAACTGGGCACGTGAGCAGCTTGCTGGCTGATCAATTGGTGGATGAGCTCTGACATAGAAGGTACAGTCCATTATCCCATAATGGTGAATTTGCTTATTTGGGCCGGTTGCCGATTATAGCGATATTTTTTTAATCGACGTAATCTGTTCTGACGAATGGCCCAAGGGGCAGATGAGTGCCCTTACAATAGCTGTCAAAGATAGGCGGCGTGGAGAGATGGGGCAGAGAATAATATAGAGCGAGTCTTTATTGAATATCCCAAAACTGAGTGGCTTTTAGAATAAAGATCATGGGAAAAATGAAAATAATGAGTAAATATATTGTTGTTGGTTTTTTGGTGTGGATGTTGTCAGGAGGGAATGTATGGGCAGGTTTGCCTGACATTATTGATAAGGTTAGAAGTAGTGTGGTCGGTATTGGGACTGTATACCCAGCTAAGCGCTTGGATGGTTCAACATCACCGCTAACTTTCAAAGGCACTGGGTTTGTGGTGGGTAATGGCAGACAGGTTATAACTAATTACCATGTGATATCAAAGCCGCTGAATGAAAAGAAGCTTGAAAAACTAGCGGTCTTTAGCGGTAAGGGAAAATCAGCAAAAGTCCATATGGCTAAAATAGTGGCAACGGACCCAGATCATGACCTTGCTTTGCTGGAGTTTACAGGCAGCGCCCTGCCAACTTTGACACTAGGCGATAATAAGTTGATAAGAGAAGGCGAAGAGATCGCTTTTACGGGTTTTCCTATTGGTTTGGTTTTAGGGTTAAATCAAGTGACCCATAAGGGCATTATTTCAGCGGTAACCCCTATGGTGATCCCAGCATTATCTTCAAAAACATTGACTGCGGAGCAAATTAAGCGGGTCCGGAAACCTTTTGATGTGTATCAGATCGATGCTACGGCATACCCAGGAAACAGCGGTAGCGCTGTTTATGAGGTTAAGACGGGTGTTGTGATTGGTGTTATTAACAGTGTTTTTGTCAAAAAAACCAAAGAAGCTATGCTAAAAGATCCTTCAGATATCAGTTATGCCATTCCTGTGAAGTACGTTAAAGATTTACTGTCGGAGCGCTGATAAAACATATAAGAGTACTAGAGATAAAAAAATTAAGAGATACGAATAGTTAAAAGTAGTTCAGATGTCACGCATGGCAGCAACATTATAGGGTTTGGATAAGGTTTGGGTATGAGCGATTCAGTCGTTGTTAAAAATAGGAAGCAATCAAGTAGATGGAGGTCAAAGCGTAGACGCTCTTCTCGGGACAAGACATCTTCTTTTGAAATAATTGCTGGGTTTGCCGCCAAGCTTTTAGGCTTAGCTATTTTGTTGGTTACACTAAATGTATTCCGTGATTTTCCAACATTTGGTTATGGATTGATCGGTATGGGACTGGCGTATTTCTTTGTATTGTTTTTTCTTCCTCGCCTTTGGTTGATTGTTTTGCCCTTAGCCATGGTTTGCCTCGACCTCGCGACCTATACCGGGCGATTTCTTTTTAATGAATACGATTTACTTTTTTTAGTCACCATTGCCTTTGGGTTATTGTCAGGAAAATTTTCACTGTCAGGTATAAAGCTTGGGTGGCCGATATGGTTGATTGGAAGCTACTGCATTGTTGTATTGTCAGGATTTTCTGCCTGGAATGTTTTTATAGCGCCGCCTGAGGCAATTGGCAGTAATCCATATTATCTTCCAGAGTATGGTTATAAAGTCATTAAAGGAATGTTGTGGGCGCTGATGTTGGTGCCCATATGGTTTAACCTTTTGCAGCAGGATCGCCATAAAACACTTTCATGGCTAGTACTTGGGCAGTGTGTTGCTGCGTTTATGTTAGGGCTTGTTATTCTTTGGGAGAGAGGAACTCTGGGTGTGATTTTATCTGGTGGCCCTTGGTATCACATTGTTTCATCTCTTTTGGACCTATCTTCTTCTTATCGAACGACCGGCATTTTTTCAGATATGCATACTGGAGGCGAGGTCGTTGATGGCGTTATATTATTGCTGTTACCTACGGTGCTATACGGTATTTCTCAAGGGGCGAGTAATACTCTGAGAGTTTTGTCATTAATGGCTTTTGCATCCTTGGCGTATTGCACAATGGTTGGTTTTACCCGCGCGACCTATGTCAGCTTCTTTATGGGTATTGTGACATTCGTTGTACTTTATGTCCTTTCCCATCGGCGAGAGGGAACCATTATGAAAGGGGTTCCCTACTGGTTGCTTGCGATGACGGCCATAGTGGTTTTTCCTGCTGCCTATTTTTCTTTTTCTCTGGCGGGTAGTTATGGTGTAGCGTCGTTCTCTGTATTGATTATTTCTGCCTACATTGGTGGCCAATTGTTTCGGCATAACCATTGGTTGGCTATTGGTTTGTGGGTAGTGGCAGGGGGTGGATGCTTATCCCTGGCTATAAGCGCCCACTTTGATAGCCGTTGGGTTGATCGTTCAGGAGAGTCTGCTTTTGTTTTAGCAGGCCTGTTGTTATTTGTTTATCTGATAGTCAGCTTTTTATTTGTTCGGTTAGTGAAACAGCCAGAGTTTAATAAATTATTACTCGTTGCTCTGTTAGTTATGATGCCGGCTGGTTTTTCTATTGCATTTGGTGGTTATAAGTTTAATGAGCGAATGGAAAATGTTTCTAAAGATATGGAGACAAGAATCGCTCACTGGGAAAGTGTTGTTCAAAGCTCAGATCCCGGTTTACTTGCCCGTATTTTTGGAAATGGCGTTGGGTCTTTCCCCGCTGACTATGTGTATCGTTTTCCCAATGCTGTAAGTGAAATAGGTAGTTATATCATTAATCAAAGTGATCAGCAGGGTGCTTATTTAAGAATGGGGCCTGGTGAGGATCTAGCCTTTGGGCAACGTGTGTCGGTGGAACCGGATACAGTATACAAATTAAAGGTAAAGATTAGGGCTAAGGGGAAGGGGAAAATAGTCGCTTTTTTGTGTGAGAGAAATTTGATTTTTGCCAGTAACTTTATGGCCAATTGTAATACTTCCACCATAAGGTTTAATGAAATTGGCGGTGGATTTATAGAGTATTCTGGAGAGCTGAATTCGGGTCAGGTGGGGCAGCGTCATTGGTTGTTTCGCTGGCCAACGACACTTTATTTAAAGAACTTTTCTAAAGAAATATTGGTGGATATAGATGATGTTTCTTTTGGTGTACAAGGCGATCAGTTGCTGAAAAACGCAATGTTCACAAATGGCACTGACGATTGGTTTTTTTACAATGATTTTGCACATTTGCCATGGCATATTAAAAACACTTACTTACAATCCTGGTATAACTATGGCTGGTTTGGTTTGGTTTTATTTTTAACCATGGCTCTAGCTACAATCATGGTTGCAGTAAAAAGGCAGGGTAATATAGCACTGCCTGTAGCATTTGCCTCAGGGATTGTTGCTATTGGTGTTTTTGGTGTCTTTGGGTCGCCACTAGATTCTTCTAGAGTAAGCTGGTTATTTTATTTTTATATGTTTACTTCGTTACTGTGGCCGCAGGAACTAAGAGATAAAAACAAGAAGCTAAGAAGTAACGATACAGTGGGCCATCATTCTGGTATTAATGGGGAAGCAGAACCCCAGTGAAAAAAATATCAGTGTTAATGGTTTGCCGCCACAATATTTGTCGTTCCCCCATCGCTGAAGGGCTATTAAGGCATTACCTTAAGCAGGAAAAGCTAGATAGGGCTGTTCGCGTTGATTCTGCTGCGACACATGATGATATGTTAGGTAGCCGAGTCGATGATAGAGCCCGTAAGGTGGCCTTAAAAATTGACGTAGATTTAGGTAGACGAAAATCAAAAAAGATAAAGCCAAAAGATTATGCAAAGTTTGATTATATTTTGGCAATGGATCGAAATAATTACGAGTTGTTGTTACAGCAATGTCCACCAGAGTACATAAGTAAGCTTAGTTTGATTCTATCGTATTTGGACGAGGTAGATAATTTCGATGTTCCAGATCCGTACTATGGTAGTGTTGCTGGTTTTGAGAAAGTGTGTGGTTTGCTTGATATAGCGGTTAAAGCTTTTGCTGAAAGATGTTTGATTCAGTTGGAAGAATAAGGTGGTAGGAAATCAGGGCATAAAAGGCATATCTTTTTATCATAATATTGATGACGCAATTAATGTCTTGGGGCTAATGGTTTCCTTTGGTTGAACAAAGCGGGTAGTATGCTTTTTTACAGAGTTTGAGTGTTGGTTATGATCGAGAGCAGTACGACAAAAGGGCGCCAGCGTGAATGCTAGAGTAGAGACTTTAGCTGAGAGTTTTCAGCGCTACTTTTCAGTTCATTTCGCTACAACGGCTGAGCAAAGGAAGGATGTGTTTAAAATCAGGTACCGGGTGTACTGTGATGAATTTGGTTATGAGCCAGCTGATGAATTTCCTGAGCATTTAGAACACGATAAATTTGATGACAATTCATTACATTGTCTAATTACCCACCGGGGTACAAAACGTCCTGCAGGCTGTGTTCGATTGGTGACGACAGGTTCAAGTAGTAATGGTTTGCTTCCGCTTGAAACCTATTGTACTGAAAGTTTGGATTATGAATTTTTAGAAAGCTTGAATTTAAACCGTGAGTCGATGTGCGAAGTCTCGAGGCTCGCTGTTGATGGTGCTTTTCGTCGCCGGGCAACTGAATCTAGGACTCGCTTTGGTGATATGGACGCCATTGATTGCTCCCACCATGAGCGTCGAACATTCTCGTTAATTTCTGTTGCAGCATTCTTGGCAGCTACTTCATTGACAGAATTGACGGGACGTACAAATGTTTTTGCAATGATGGAGCCATTTCTGCCTAAGTTGCTTGAAAGGTCTGGAATCAACTTTCTCAAAGTAGGGGAAGATATGGATTATCATGGACACCGAGCGCCTTACTTTGCTACGACTGAAGCAGCACTAAATAGCATGGTGCCAGAATTAAGGGCTTTGTACGGAGATATTGCCCATAAAATCAAAGAGGATTTTGAAAAACAGAATAGTGTTACCTCTCTTTAGGTTATGCCATTGTTATGACAGACAGCTTTGATTACCAAACAGCCTTTACCCGTAATATAGGTTGGGTCACCGAGGCTGAACAGGCTTCCCTTGCGACTAAGCGTATTGCCATTGCAGGTATGGGGGGCGTTGGTGGTGGTCATGTATTAACCCTGTCTCGTCTTGGGGTGACGAAATTTAACCTTTCAGATTTTGATGAATTTGAACTGCCTAACTTTAACCGACAGGTTGGAGCAACAATTTCCCACCTAAATCGCCCAAAATTAGATGTGTTGTCAGAAATGGCTAGGGATATTAACCCAGAAACAGAATGCAATATGTTTCCTTCGGGTGTTAATGCCGGCAACATGGACCAATTTCTAGAGGGTGTTGACCTTTATGTCGATGCACTGGATTTTTTCGCTCTCGAAGCTCGACGTACTGTTTTTCAGGCTTGTTCTGAAAAAGGAATTCCTGCGATAACCGCAGCCCCATTAGGTATGGGGGTTGCACTTCTTTGTTTTTTGCCTGGAAGTATGACATTTGAGGAATACTTCCAGCTTGAAGGTTGTTCTGAGGATGAGCAACTCCTTCGTTTTCTTTTGGGGCTCTCACCCTCGATGTTGCAATCTAGCTATTTGGTGGATAAGAGCCGTGTAGACTTGGCTGCCCATAAAGGTCCTTCTACTATTATGGCTTGTGATCTTTGTGCGGGTGTTGCGGGGACTATGGCATTGAAGATCTTGCTTGGTCGTG
>JAJFKD010000097.1 GCA_021773405.1 Porticoccus sp. | reverse complement strand
TTTAATGAATCTCGGCACAGCACCTTCCTACACTGACTTCCAGGCGTTATCTGCACTTCGTACGGAGGCTAGGAATGCACCGACGGAAGCGCTGGATGATGTAGCCTCACAGTTTGAGTCACTGTTTGTCCAAATGATGCTTAAATCAATGCGTGATGCGACCATTGAAGGTGGATTGTTTGATAGCAATCAGTTGGACCTTTATCAGCAGATGTTTGATCAACAAGTCTCTTTGGATATTTCACAGCTTGGTGGTGTTGGTTTAGCTGAAACATTAGTTGGTCAATTGGGTGGTCAAAAGTCAGATTCCCTACCGCAAACAGCAGATTCTCAGCAGGGTGAAACAAGGCCTGTAGAACCGTTAGTGGCATTAAATAGAAGTGCAGCGGAGATTAAGCGTCAGGTGTTGGGGTTGTATGCGGCATCAAATGACTCCGTTGCTCGTCATACTAAAACAACACCTCTTGTAGATTTAAACGTAAACACAAGCCAGGAAAAAACTAATTGGTTGCCAGCATCCCCTGAAGAATTTATTCGGAATATTTGGAATCATGCTGTAGATGCTGCCAAAGATCTGGGTTTGGACCCTGCCGTGTTGGTGGCTCAGTCTGCGTTAGAAACTGGTTGGGGTAAGAAAGTGATCCAGGCCGATCAGGGAAGCAGCTTTAATTTATTTGGCATTAAAGCGGATGGCCGCTGGGATGGAAAAGCTGCGACAGTAAATACGGTTGAGTTTCGTGATGGTTTAGCGGTTTTGGAAAAAGCTTCTTTTCGAGCTTACGATTCTCTAGCCAGCGCCTTTAATGATTATGTGGATTTTCTAAAGAGCAACCCTCGTTACCAGCAAGCTCTTGAAAAAGTAACGAATAACGAAGATTTTTTAGTTGAACTACAAGGTGCTGGGTATGCGACAGACCCCCAGTATGCAGAGAAAATTTTGGGTATTCTGGGTAGGAGCAATTACAGTTCGGTGATTAATGAGCTAAAGAATTCTCAAGAGTTGCCGCTATCCAGTTGATAACGCTGAATTTGCAAGCAAGGAAAATAGGTAAAAATTGTGGCGAGTATTTTAAATGTAGGCACATCCGCATTGCTCTCTTTGCAGCAAGCAATCACAACGACTGGGCATAATATTGCCAATGTGAATACAGAAGGTTACAGCCGTCAGCGGGTAAATTTCGACACATTGACCCCCCAGTTAAGCGGAGGAAGTTACATCGGTTCTGGTGTAGCTACAGACTCCATAGAACGTATTTTTGATCAATTCCTAAATTCCGAAGTTCAATCCAGAAACTCTGCTCAGAGCGGTTCCCAGGCTTATTATGATTTAGCATCGAGGGTAGATAGTCTGCTGGCTGACCCAGATGTTGGGTTATCTAACACATTGGAAGGTTTTTTTAGTGCCCTTCAAGACGTATCAAATAACCCGGGCTCATTGCCTGAGCGTCAGGTATTGCTTGGCGAAGCCCAAGTACTTGCTGATAGCTTTCATTATTTAGATAGCAATTTTCGTAGTATCGGTAATGAGCTAAATGCCCGGATAGAAACCTCGGTAAGTGATATCAACTCGCTGGCTAGCAGTATTGCAGAGTTAAATGAGCAGGTTGTTAGGGCGACGGCTGGTGCTGGTGGTGCACCACCCAATGATTTACTTGATACTCGTGATCAATTAATTACAGAACTGTCAGGAAAAATTAATGTTACCACCGTCGCACAAACTGACGGTGCTATTAATGTGATGGTTGGGAATGGTCAGGCTTTAGTGATTGGTTTCTCAGCGCAACAATTACAGACATTTGATAACCCCTATGATGGCACACAAACCTTGGTGGGTATCGCCGGGCTTTCGGGAAGTATCACTGATCTTGGTCGTTTCCTTGATGGTGGCGAGTTAGGTGCAGCATTAGATTTTCGCGAGCAAGTATTGGATCCGGCTATCAATCAGTTAGGGTTGGTTGCGATGGGGCTGACGGCAACATTTAATGATCAGCATCAGTTGGGTTTGGATCTTAACGGGCAAGCTGGCGGTGATTTTTTTCAGCCATTGAGTGCAACCTACACGGCGAACCCAAACAATTCTGGCGCTTCATCCATTAGCGTTGCCATTAGTGATGCTACGGCTTTAAGTGGGGATGACTACAACCTACGTTACGACGGAGCGCAGTGGACCCTGACAAACCTGTCTAATAATGTTTCACAAACAGGTGCCGGGCCTTTTTCTGTTGATGGTCTGCAGATCAATGTTGCTGGTTTACCTGTAGATGGAGATACGTTTCTTATTCAGCCAACTCGTCAGGGTGCAACGTTATTTGATGTTGTACTAAATGATGCAGAGAGTTTTGCTGCAGCATCTCCATTACGTTCACAAGAAGCGTTAACCAATATTGGATCATCTGATATTGATGGATTGACGGTGACTGATGCTTTCGGCTTGCCTTTAGCTTCGCAGGTGACACTAACATTTAACCCGGATGCTCTGGGTCTAGGCATTCCTGGTTACGATGTGACTGGAATTGCTGGCGGCCCCTTGGCGTATGACCCTACCACTGAAAGTAATGGCAAAACGTTTACCTTGGGTGGGTTTGATTTCACCGTAAGCGGTATTCCCCAGGATGGTGACGAGCTGATCATTGAAAATAATGTCAATGGGTCTGGTGACAACAGAAATGCTTTGGCACTGGCTGGGCTTCAGACTGAAAATCTCTTAAATGGCGGTGCAACCAGTTATCAAGGAGCTTATGGCAGTTTGGTTGCCGATGTTGCCGTTAAAACTAGTCAGGCAGAGTCTGCAGCAAAAACTGGGCAGGTCTTGTTGGATCAATCTATTGCTGCTAGAGATAGTGTGTCTGGGGTTAACTTGGATGAAGAGGCGGCAAATTTAATTCGTTATCAGCAAGCTTATCAGGCGGCTGCACAGGTTATTTCTGTTGCAGACCAGATGTTCCAAGTGCTGTTAAATGCAACGCAACGATAATTGATTGTTGGGTATTTGAAGTAGCAGGCTAGGAAAAAGAATTCAGGACAGTAAATTATGCGTTTATCCAGTGTACAGATTTTCCAACAGGGTATATCCGGTATTCTTGATCAGCAAGCAAAGTTGAATCAAACGGAACAACAGTTGGCGACAGGCAAGAGGGTGTTAACACCTTCTGATGATCCGGTGGCAGCTGTGCAGATAATGGATATCACTGAAGATCTTGAATTGGTAGACCAGTATTCGCGTAATGGTGATCTTGCTGAGGGTCAGCTGGCGTTAGAAGAATCAGTTCTAGCTGATGTGGGTAATGTACTTCAACGGGTGCGTGAATTAGTTGTTCAAGCTAACAATGCAACACAGAGCTCTGAGACTCGAAATAGTATTGCTACCGAAATTGAAGCTCGTTTGGATGAATTGCAAGCATTGGCCAATACTCGAGATGCCAACGGCGAATATATCTTTGCTGGTTTCCAGTCTAATACGGAGCCGTTTGCACGACAGGGAAATAGCTTTTCCTACAATGGTGATGATGGTCAGCGTTTTTTGCAGCTGGGTAGCAGTACACAGGTTGGTGTACGAGATTCAGGTTTTGATGTTTTTGTTTCAATACCCTCTGGTAACGGCACTTTTGATGTAGAGCCTAATGTGGCTAATACCGGTACGGGTGTGGTTGGTGCTACTTCTGTAAACGGAAGTTTTACGCCAGATGATTATACCGTTAGTTTTATTCAGGCAGCTCCGACTGATCCTATTACTTATCAAGTGACAGATTCCACACCTGCAGTTATAGCAAGCGGTACCTATACAGCGGGGGATACCATTGCTTTTGCAGGTGCTTCCCTCCAGTTTGATGGTGTGCCTGAAAATGGCGATAGTTTTGATGTGACGCCTTCTATTAAGCAGGATATGTTTACCAGTATCCAAATGATGGTGAATGATCTTAAAAATTCTGGTGCATCACCTGCTGAAACAGCAGCTGTTAACAACAGTATGGGACAAGCTCTCAATAATTTGGATCAGGCCTTAGGGCATGTACTTGAAATACGATCAGATGTGGGTGTTAGGCTCAGCCAGGTAGATAATCAACGTAGTATTAATGAGAGTTTTACTTTGCAGCTCCAAGATACGTTGTCAGATATTCAAGATGTGGATTATGCCGAAGCTATTAGTCGCCTTAATCTTCAATTAACTGCTTTGCAGGCAGC
>JAJFKD010000096.1 GCA_021773405.1 Porticoccus sp. | reverse complement strand
AGCATTACCCGTGGATGTGCTGCCCGTAGGTATTGAGCACTTGCCTGCTGAATTAAGAGCCTTTGATACCGTGTTTTCCATGGGGGTGCTCTACCACCGCCGCTCACCTATGGACCATTTAAGGGAATTGAAAGACTGCCTGCGACCCGATGGACAACTAGTGCTGGAAACTCTGATTATTGAGGGTGAGCTGGGAGAAGCCCTGGTACCAGAAGGCCGCTATGCCAAAATGCGCAATGTCTGGTTCCTGCCCAGTGTCGAGACCATGCTCTCCTGGATGCGAAAGTGTGGCCTAAAGAATCCCCGCGTAGTCGATATCTGTAAAACCAGTGCCGAAGAACAACGCTCGACTGATTGGATGACCTTTGAGTCATTACCCGATTTTTTAGACCAAAATGATGATTCTCTTACGGCTGAAGGCCACCCTGCACCAATACGGGCTGTATTTTTGGCTGAAGCTTAAAGATTAAGGAAGACTTTTGACTTACTTTCACTACACCAATATTGAATCGTTCTTCTATATGGTCACCACCAAAAAAGCTTGGTTTAGCAGTTTGGCATTTATGAATGATGAAATGGAAGGTTTTGACCTCAAGCAAGTATTGGAAGAAGTGTTACATCTTAAACATGGAGAGGAAAACTGTCGTAGATCGCTGCACTTGATAGAAGAGACTATCAATACCTACCTTCGTACACAGATGTCGTTTAGTGCATCTACGTTATCAGACGATATCAGCCAGTGGAGAGCATACACACAGTTAGGCCTGGGTATCTGCATAGAATTTGAAGATGGTTTTATTCGGCAGGGTGATGCAAGAAAAATTGAATGTATTTATGACAAAGAGGAAAAAAGGCAAGCAATAGTTAATAACAGAAGCTTAAAAGCTAATGATATGACTATTGAAAGCTTGCTTGATACACACGATGGTATAAGGGAGTACGTTGAATCAATTATTAACTCACTTGTAAGCTTTAAAAATGCCTCTTTCAAACCTGAAAAAGAAGTCAGGTGGATAACAATAAATCAAGCTATTACGGATAAGCCAACAAAGTTTCGACCGCACCGTTTAGGCTTAACGACATATAAAGAAGTGCCTATTTATCTAGAATATGAACAGTCGATTACAATAGGTCCTCAGGTTCCAGATCAAAATTTGAAAAGTATAGAGGATTTTATAATCAAAAATGGTTGTTCTGGATCTGTTACAAAGTCAAAGGTTACTCTTCGATAAGAGACACACGTAACAACGCTAGCCAGAGGAAAGTTAAACCACCGCACGTTTTTTCAGCCCCTACTGACGGCATTAATCTTCTATTTCAAGCACCGGTGTATCTAACCCAAACTCCTGATGTACCTGAACACACCAACGATTTAGTCGTTCAGTGGAAAGCTCTGGTTGTTGGTCTTCATCCAGGGCCAACCCCATAAAAAGGGTTTTATCTTCCATCGTAATTTCTGCCTTGGAGGCATCATAATCGTAGCCTTCTGTGGGCCAGTAACCGATGATTTTATCCGCGGTTTTTATCACCACATCGTGGAGCATGCCCATGGCATCCAGGAAGAAATCACCATAGCCAAACTGATCACCCAGCCCTACAAATGCGACTGTTTTACCTGAAAAGTCGATGGCTTCCACGTCATCCCAAAAATCTTCCCAGTCGGACTGAATCTGACCGAAATCCCAGGTGGGAATACCGAGGATCAATTTGTCATAGTCCATAAACTCAAGCTGGGTAACATCACCGATATCGTGGATGTCCACCACATCCTCACCTAATCGCTGGGCAATGCGATCGGCAACTGATTCGGTGTTTCCCTCATCGCTGCCAAAGAACAAACCGATTTTGGATACTTCTGGATCTGACATTTCTATTTCCGATACTTCTTATTTCTGCTGCTTTATATTTCTGACACGATCAGTATCAAACAACTAAAATAAACGATGAAAAATTAGCAGCGCGGATTTTCCCAGCTCTTGCTTTAGGAAACAACTGTTGAGGTTGAATAAGTGCCAACAGAGGGATTAAAAATAGCGACTAATTTGTAATTGAATATAGTCATCCCGACTAAAAGAGTAGAGAGGTTCATCCTGTTCCGAATTGGTGATCGCACGAAGGCGCAGCTCTACGGACACATTGTCACCAAACCGCCGTTCGGCCTCTACATTAAAAAATGTTTCCGAGGTCTTTTTATCCACCACGACACCCGCTAACAGGGCAGTATCCTGGGTATCATTTAATGACCAGCGAGCACCCATAAAGTAGTCATTGTCTGCGGTGGTTAATGGTTCTTTTGAAGAGCGCTCATCGTGCTGATATTCGAACAGGATTCCGATATCGGCATCGGTTTCCCGCACTTGATAAAAGGTGTATTCAAACCCGGCCACTGATGCCATAAATGATTCGTCGTAGCCATCTCGGACAATTGCTTCCAACTTCCACAACCAGGCATCTCTGGTGTATTGAAGGTCCACCCCTACTTGATCAATTTGGTCATAAAATGGCTTCAGTTCGCGACCATTTTCTGCCAATAACAGTCGGGGTTCGCGACTGGTACCGTGGAAATAGTACAATCCCACATCCACATCACCAAAGTAGTGGCTGTATCTTACTGCAAGGTCTACATGCTTATCCTTGGCCCCGGATTCATAATCTGCATCATCCCAATCTACACGCAAAGGCGCCCGAAAACGGCCATCTAGTCCGGGAAATGTTCGCTCTCGAAAATAAGGCAACACATAGAGGTTAATCAGCCCCCAATCCTTTTGTACCGCAAGGTTAACCATGGGCTGGCCAAGCTTATCTTCCTGATCAATGTCTTCGACTAAATCAGTCTGATTAATGATATCGACTAAATGAACTGATTCCGTTACACCCCAGAAAACTTTGTTCACGCCGACCAGTAGTTCTACGCCATCACCCTCGTAAGCCCAATAGGCTTCTCTCAGATCAATATGGCTGCGTTCATCATCATTCTCGTCCCACCGAGCAAAAGGAATAAATGAAGCTCTCTGGTCGCCGTCTTCGCTGCGCCAACGAACTTCCCACTCACCCGAAACAGATACCTCTGCATCACTGGTATTTTGCTGTGGCCATAATGCGTCTTGAGCAAAACCACGCGCCTGGATTGAAACATTCCCTGATAAATCCCATTCAGAATCATCAGCAATTGCTTGCCCAATGCTTCCCAAAAACAGGCAAGAAAACAGGAGTCCTAAGGTCAGTTGATGATGTGGCTTTTTCAATCCAGGTATTCCTTTAAATTCTGTTATGCCTTTAAATTCTGTTATGTGTTTAAAACCGGTATTTTTTAATAGTGCATTTTAAAAAATTGTGTCATTAGAAAGTTATCTCAAACGAGATAGACGACCCTTAACAAAATCTTTATCGGTTAAGCCAACACTGAACTTATACTGACCATAAACTAGGTCGGTACTTTTATTGGTCTGCACATTTTTCAGAGCAAGGCGGTGGGATCGCCAATATTTATCCGCATATTTCCGATAATCTTCAAATTTTAGTTCTTTAAGAAGGCTCCCACGTCGGTCATAAAACTCAATTTTTCTGATCTGATAATCGGTAGTATCGACCCAAGATATTTGCCTGGTATAGCCCGAGTTTTCATAACGAGGGAAACGCTCAACCACATCACAGTTTAAGTCACCGCAAGGCTCTTCTCGTAAATATTTATAGCTAAATTTGTTGAGTTCACTGGCTGTAAAATCTTCGAAGGCAAACTCTGACCCAACAAAAGGGCCCGACTTGTTTCTAGAGGAAATTCTTTTCACTCTTTTCAACGCAGGTAAATAAAGCCATTGATCATCTGGGTCGAGAATTTTTGCATGGGAAAGCAATGCCGTACCTTCAATATCTCGAGGTGTAGAAAAAAGCACCAGACTTTTATCACCTACTGATTCATCCGGCATTTCAAGAGTTGTAAATTGCATGGTGCGAGACGACTCCTGCCCTGCCGCATTGCGGAGCACCATGGTCATTTCTGACTTACTGTCGCCAAATCCACGATCTGACCTATCTGAACGAGCAGCTACGGCAAAGCCTTTTTCTTCAGGTGTTTCTGAAAGTGCCGGAGATGCACCTAAGAGGCATGCAGCCGAAAGTAAAGCAGTGCCAAAAAATTTTAGATGTGTCATTTTGTTTACCTTCAAATTAAGTGCTACCAAACTATTTTTTATGAAGCCTTTTACTACAAAACTATTTAATACAAAGCTGTTTACCACAAAGCGTTTACCATAAAAGATTGTCATCAAATATATCCACTATATGGCTGCAATGTTCTACAGTGATTCTGGTACTGCTTGAACAGCTGCTTCCGACCTCTCACTTTTTTTACCCATGACCAATAACAAGGCGGGTAAGAAAAGAAAATCGAGTATCAATGCAAATAGGATCGATAGAATCGTCATCAACCCCATATCTACATTCATTTTGAATGCTGATGTTGTTAAAACCATAAAACCAACCATTAAAATGACGGTATTCACCACAATGGCCATGCCGACGTTTCGATAGGCATAACGAATAGAATCTTCTATTGAAAAAGCTTTTTCATTACGTGCCCGTACATATTTGGATAAAAAGTGCACCGTATCATCCACAATGATACCTAATGAGATTGAAGCCACTGTTGCCACAGAGAACCCCACCTCGCCAATTAAGACGGCCCAGGCACCAAAGGTCATCAATAAAGGTAAACCATTGGGAATCATACTCAACAAGCCTAAACGGATGCTACGTAGGGCAAATATCATGATCAAAGCAATAGCAAAAATTGCCGCAATGGTACCTGTAATCATGTTGTCGACATTACGATCCGTAATATAGGTAAACATGACTTGGGCGCTGGTAGGTTGGGCCTGCATATAATCGGGCCAATTTTCTGCCATCCAATCCTTTGTATCCGATAAAAACTTTTTAGTTTCGCTGGTTGTTGCTTTATGCAACATGGCTGTAACCCGAGTGGCAGACTTATCCACATTAATTCGATCATTCAGGTCCAAACCGTAAGGTAAAGACAATTCATATAGCAGTAAATATTGAGCGGATAGCTCGCGATTATCTGGGGTACGATAAAAGTTTTGATCATCTCCATGCATATTTTTGTTCAGGCGCTTCATAATGTCTGAAATAGAATAGACATGCTTCACTTCAGGTATGGTCCTCAAGTATTTGGCGAACTTTTCGAGGTTAGCCAAATATTCTGGCTCACTCACACCACCTGGATTTGATGCGGGAACAGAAAACTCAATGGGGTATAAACCAAAGTGTTTTAATGCCTGATCAGAATCAGTCCGAAATTCAACACGCTCATCAAAGTACTCAACCCATTGATCGTTGAAGGTCATTGTTGGAATAAATGCCATAACGACAACAACAATGACACTAATGCCTACCAGTAATTTTCGGTAGTTTTCGATAACAAAATCAGCTAGTTGTGTCATCACCCTTTGGGACCATTCTCTCTCATGGGCCTCTTTAACTTTCATTGGCAGCATACTCATTAGCGCAGGTAATAATGTCAGAGAGAACAGCCATGCAGCTCCGATTCCCACAGCAGTGATATTACCTAAGTGCCAAAACGGTGGTGAATCAGAAAAATTAAGTGCGAGAAAACCCACAATGGTTGTCACTGAAGTGATGCTTACAGGCATAAAGTTCAAACGAACAGCCTCGGAAATAGCATCAACTTTTGCCATGCCCTCACGCATCAAACCCCTAAGTGATATCAAAATGTGAATAGAATCAGCTACCGCCAGCGTAAGAATTACCGTTGTTGCGCTCATTGATATTGGCGTTAGCTTGATGCCAGAAAAACCGGCTATTCCCATGCCAACAACGGATGAAAATACAATGACAAACAGAATAGAAATGGTGCCAGCAAGGGATCGTATAATCAGCCATGACATCACCAAAATGACTAAGAACATAAGAGGCGTGAGAGTGCCCGCATCCATCATGCCTACTTCTGAGAAGGTATTATTCAGCATCGACACACCCGTAAGGGAGATATTGATACCATCAAACTCGGATGTAATACGATCACGTAAAGCTCTTGCCGCATTCACCGCATCTGGCACTTCTGTTAGGCTTTTTTCTGGATACTGTAAAACAACATTAATAGCAGTGACCTCCCCTTTTGGGGTCACTAACTGATTCACTAATAATGGCTCAGCAATCGATATATTCTTTCTCGATAACAACTCTGCTGGAGTTAAATCTTTTGCATCAATGACCAAATCTTCAACAATTAAGTCATCTTCGATGGCCTTGGTGTACTGAAAGTTGCTAACCGAATCAACCCGAATAGCATGGGGTATTTTCCATGCCTCAGCTGTGAGGGCTTCTACTGCAGCCAGGGTGTTATTGGTGAATGCTGTGTCTTCTGATGGCTCAAGAACAAATAGAATATTGTCATTCTTGGTATAGG
>JAJFKD010000095.1 GCA_021773405.1 Porticoccus sp. | reverse complement strand
GAATGACCAACCTTTTTTCCAATTGTTCACCAAATATGAGTGATTTCACTTGCTTGCTCGAATGGGTTAAGAATTTTTTGCCAGAGAGCTTTTGTGTACAGGGCTTTGATCAAGGCTCAAGCTGGGAGCATCTATCTCTTGCCCCTTTAAATGGTGATGCCGGTTTTAGACAGTATTTCAGGCTGAATACAGAGCCATCCCTGATTGCAGTATCTGCTCCACCCGAACATGAAAATACGCCAGCTTTTGTTGATATTTCCCTGCTTTTTCAACAGGCTGGAATTCTTACACCAATAATTTATGCGGTGGATTACCAGCAGGGGTTCTTATTGCTGGAAGACTATGGTGATCAATTATTGTTACCGCGGTTGCTTTCTGAGCAGCCATCTTCTAAACAGTCGTCCTTTGACGCAGTGAATGAGCTTTATCAGGCGGCAGAAGCTGAGCTGTTAAAAATTCAGCAAATTGACTCTAATGCCGACATATTTCCACACTATGATCAGCAGCGATTATTAGATGAAATGAACCTGTTTCCTCAATGGTTTGTTGAGCAGTTGTTGGGGGTTGAGTTACAGGGTGCCGACAGGGAAATACTCGATAAGACTTTTTCCCTTCTTGCCGAAAGTGCCCTTGAACAACCACAAGTTGTTGTGCATAGGGACTTTCATGCTAGAAACCTGATGCTGTTACCTGATGGTGGTATAGGTGTTATAGATTTTCAGGACGCAGTAATAGGGCCATTTACTTATGACATGGTGTCCCTATTTAGAGATTGTTATATACGTTGGCCTTGGGATTATGTTTCTCAGCGTACACTTAGTTATGCAAAACAGGCCGAGGCTTTGGGTATTATCCCAAATGTTACAGAAGCACAGATTATGCGTTGGTTTGATCTGATGGGGTTGCAGCGGCATATTAAAGTGCTAGGCATTTTTGCCAGACTTTGGTTAAGGGATGGCAAAGCAAATTACTTGGACGATTTGCCTTTGGTGATACGCTACACTTTGGAGCAGTTGGCAATGTATCCAGATTTAAAAGCCTTTAAACATTGGTTTGAGCAGAGGGTCTTGCCACAGCTTCCGAAGCAATCTTGGTATCAGTCTTGGGAAACTGCAGGTGACTGATACTGCAGTAGATACCGTGGTTGATAGTAAGAGTATGGCTGATAGAGCTAATACGATTGGTAGAAAAAATATAAAAAATTTAGCTATTTTAAGCGTTTAACTATATTAAGAGTCTAGCTATGAAAGCCATGATTTTAGCTGCAGGTTTTGGTGAAAGGTTACGTCCACTAACAGAGACAACACCAAAGCCATTGCTGAAAGTGGGTAACAAACCTCTTATTCAATACCATATAGAAAATTTGGTATCTGCTGGTGTGCGAGAATTGGTTATCAACACCTCATGGCTTGGAGATCAAATTGAAGCATTTTTGGGTGATGGCTCACGTTTTGGTGTCGATATTTCCTGGTCCAGGGAGGAAGAACCCCTTGAAACAGGCGGCGGTATTCGTCGCGCATTACCTTTGTTAGGAAGTGAGCCATTTTTACTTATTAATGGCGATATTTGGACGGATTACCCCTTAGTAGATCTGGTGAATAGACCCTGGTCAGAAGATATGGATGCCCACTTGGTATTGGTGCCTAACCCAGTGCATCACCTTGATGGAGATTATTCATTAAATGATATGTTGGCTGATCAGAAAGGAATACAGAAGGTGAGCTACCCAAAAAAGGATGAAGAGGCGTTCACCTTTAGTGGTCTAAGTATCATGCGACCTGACATCTTTGCTATGTACCCTTCTGCCAGTGAAAAATTTCCTCTGCGGAATGTGTTGGAGAGTGGCATTAATGCGGGCTGTGTTTCCGGTGAGTTGTTTCAGGGCACCTGGTGGGATATAGGAACCTTTGAGCGCTTACAGGCGTTGAATTTATTGGTGCAGGGGAAGGAGGTAGCCCCGGTAAAAAAGCCTAGAGTCAGGCTAAGCTAAGCCATGGGAGTGCAAGGTTCAAATCATAGTGTCCGGTCTGGTTTAGGGTCCAGTGTTGGTAAGCACCAAGTCATTATTTGGCGCTTGATTTTCTTTTTTGTGCTATGTGCTGTTATGACTTTCGCACTGTTGCCAACAAGCGGTACACCAGGGTTTACCGGGCAGGATAAGCTTATTCATTTAATCGTATTTTCAGTGCTCTTTTTTATGGGGGCTAAAGCGTACCCAGGACTCATATCTTGGAAGTGGTTATACCTATATCTTGGGCTGTTTTCTTACGGTGTATTGATGGAGCTTCTGCAGGGCCAAACATCTTACCGCAGTATGGAGGCTTGGGACTTGGTGGCAGATAGCCTGGGGTTAATTGTCGGTCACTCTGCGTTGAAGCTGTTTTCTAAATACCAGAATTTTTAAGCAAGGCTTCTAAATAATATAAGTCTTCTAGTTAAAGGGGTGAGCTGGTAAATATACTAGCTCTCTTGTAATGCCAGCCGAAGGGTATTGGGTGGGAGTGTTTGGGTACCGCAAAGCATTAAAATCAATGTTGTGAGCTCATCCCAATGAGACGCATTTCTCATACCTTTAATTGCTCGATCAATACCGCCCGCCAATTTGAGCATCTGACGAAGTTGTCCGGTTGAAAGCCGACGTAGGGCATCTTTAATCAAGGGCTTTCGCTTTTCCCATACGCCGAGATTTTTTAACACCCAGTCCATATGATCGCCAGATGCCAGTGCTTCATTTGCCTTGAGCAGAGTGCGTAATTCTCTTGTAAGAGCCCATAAAATGACTGTTGCTTCAGCGCCCTCTTCACGTAAACCCCTGAGGGTTCTGCACGCACTTTGGGATTCACCCTGCATGGCTTTATCAACAAGGGTGAAGACGTTATACCGTGCACTATCAGCGACAATGGTCGACATGGTGTCAGCGTCTATTTCGCCTTCAGGGATTAAAAGTTTGAGCTTTTCGATTTCCTGGGCAGCGGCTAATAAGTTTCCCTCGACTCTTTCGGCAAGAATAGAAACAGCCTGCTGATTCGCCTGGATGCCTGCCTGCTGCAAACGCTTGTTTATCCATTGGGGTAGTTGATTGGCAGTGACTGGCCACAATTGTATAAAGGCTCCCAGGCCTTCTATGGCTTTAACCCATTTGCTTCGGGTCGCGCTGCCATCCAGCTTCGGTGTGGTAATGAGCAGCAGGGTATCTGGGTTTGCGTTGCTGGCGTACTCTTGCAGGGTTTTTGATCCCTTGTCGCCGGGTTTGCCATTTGGAATACGTATTTCTAGAATTTTTTTCTCAGAAAAAAGTGACAGGCTATTTGCTTCTGTTAATACGGTGTTCCAATCAAAACCGGCTTCTATATGAAGTAGTTCCCGTTCAGTATAGCCTTGAGCTTTTGCTGCAATACGTATGGCGTCAGCAGCTTCCTGAAGGAGTAGAGGTTCATCACCACTGATAAGGTAAGCAGGGGCTAGGGGCCCCTGTGAGAGGTGTACATGTAACTGTTCAGCTTTCAGCCGCATTATTTAGTCGTGGTGTCGGTTGCATCACTTGTCGAAGTATTTGAGCGGTTGCTGATAGCATTGAGTCGACGAATGATTTGGCGGATCAGATCGTCAGTCATTTCTTTCTTCAGCAATTGGGCTTCTTCATTTTTTGATTGCACATCATTTTCATCAAAATCGAAGAAGCGCTCGGTACGCATGGTGGTTCTCGGTAGTACCTGCCTGCCATCTGCTGCAAAGATAAGAACATCCACAAGTTCTGTAAGTTGATACTCAGAAACCCTTGCGCTGGAGCTTACCGTTGCTGTGCGCCGATCACTTCTCAGGTTTACTAGCACTATGCGATATTTGGCCTCGGTATGGCTGTCAGTAATTGTGACTTTACTGGCTTCTAATGAGCGAGAAAGGGCACGGTAGAAATCACTTTTCTTGTCTACACCACTGATATGGACACTGGAAATATTGTTGACCGTTTGTCCACTGCCTCGAAGGTGCCAGCCACAGCTAGTGACTGTTATTGCCAGTAGCACCATAAGCAGGCTTAAAGCAGTCGTGTTAATCAGTTTTTTCATTGTTATTCCTTTTTTCTGCGGAACTATCGCGAAATCTAAATCTATCGTGAAGCATATTAGCTTCTTAATTGGCAACAATGTTGACCAGCTTGTTGGGAACTACGATTACTTTACGGATGGTTTGCCCTTCAGTAAAGCGTTGTACATTTTCGTGTTCCCTGGCCATTTGCTCTATGGCACCTTTGTCGGCATCAGCAGATACATCAATTTGAGCACGGAGTTTACCGTTAACCTGGACAACCATTTGGATCGTACTTTTTACCAGTGCGGATTCATCAACTACGGGCCAATCAGTGTCGAGAAGGTTATCTTTGTGGCCCAGTTCATTCCAAAGCTCATTGCATATATGGGGCACTATCGGCGATAGCACTAATATGGCAGTTTCTAATGCTTCTCGTTCAACGGCCAAGCCATTCGATGTCTCTCTATCAGCACTTTTGCCGATTTCATTGAGTAGCTCCATCACTGCTGCAATAGCTGTATTAAATGTTTGGCGACGGCCAAAGTCATCGCTGACCTTGGCAATGGTTTCATGGGTTTTACGCCGTAAATCCTGCTGTTGTTGATTCAACTCAGTGTGGTCAAGTGGGTTGAAATCTCCCGCTTCCAAATGGGCGTGTACAGCTTTCCAGAGCTTTCTAAGAAAACGATGAGCACCTTCCACAGCACTATCATTCCATTCCAGAGATTGTTCAGGTGGAGCAGCAAACATAGTGAACAGTCGTACCGTATCGGCACCGTATTGCTCAATCAGAGCCTGGGGATCTACGGTATTCCCCTTGGACTTGGACATTTTGGTGCCATCTTTCAGCACCATGCCCTGACACAATAGTTTGGTGAAGGGTTCATCGGAATTTAGTAGCCCTTCATCGCGCATCAGTTTGTGGAAAAAACGGGCATAAAGTAGATGTAAGATTGCATGTTCGATACCGCCAACATACTGATCTACTGGTAGCCAGTAATTAGCCGCATCGCTATCAAGCATTCCATCTGCATAATTGGCACAGGTATAGCGAGCGTAGTACCAGCTGGACTCCATAAAGGTGTCGAAAGTAT
Source organism: Porticoccus sp. (assembly GCA_021773405.1). Lineage (GTDB taxonomy): Bacteria > Pseudomonadota > Gammaproteobacteria > Pseudomonadales > Porticoccaceae > Porticoccus. Next base: position 27,094 of record JAJFKD010000095.1, on the reverse strand, counting down.
CGGTTTCGTGTTCTACAGCTTGGCCATCGAGTTCAGCTTTACGCCATTCGGAATCAGCTTTGATTGGTGACTGTACACCATCCATCTCTACATCTTCAGGAAGTAACACCGGTAAGCGGTCAGCTGGTACAGGGATTCCTCCATTCTCGTTGTTAAGCGCATTGCTAAACATGGGAATGGGCGAACCCCAATAGCGTTGACGGGATACACCCCAATCGCGCAGTCGGTAGTTGATTTTTACTTCACCACAGTCCAGTTGTTCCAGTTTATTGGCTATGGCATCAAAGCCTTGTTCGGGGCTTAGGCCATCAAATTCATCGGAATTTATCATGGCAACATCAGCTGATTTTGATGCGTACCAGTCCTGCCAAGTGGTGCTATTAAACTGGCTAGCTTCTACGGAAGTAGTCTGAGTAAAAACCTGTTTAATCGGTAAGCTGTGCTTGTTGGCAAATTCAAAATCCCGTTCATCGTGAGCGGGCACGGCCATAATCGCCCCGGTGCCATATTCCATCAGTACATAGTTGGCGACCCAGACCGGTACTTTTTCTCCGGTAATGGGGTGGATGGCCTCGAGCCCAGTGGCCATTCCTTTTTTCTCCATGGTGGCCATATCAGCTTCGGATACTGATTGGGTTTTACAGTCCTGAATAAATTGAGCCAGTTCGGGATTTTCTTTTGCCAGAGCGATAGCGATGGGATGTTCAGCTGCAATACTGGTGTAGGTAACGCCCATCAATGTATCGGGTCGGGTGGTGTAGACGGCAAAGCTATCTATACCATCGATCGAATCAGCAAGTTTGAAGCTAAATTCAACACCACGGCTTTTGCCAATCCAGTTGCGCTGCATCGTGCGCACTTGTTCTGGCCAGCCATCGAGCTTGTCGAGGTCATTTAGGAGTTCTTCAGCATAATCGGTAATCTTAATAAACCACTGGGGAATTTCTTTTCTTTCCACAACGGTGTCACAGCGCCAGCAACAGCCATCGATAACCTGTTCATTGGCCAAGACAGTTTGGTCATTGGGGCACCAGTTAACGGCAGCTGTTTTTTTGTAGACCAGCCCTTTTTCGTAGAGACGGGTAAAGAACCACTGCTCCCATTTGTAGTACTCGGGGCGGCAAGTGGCTAGTTCTCGTGACCAATCGTAACCAAAGCCAAGCTGCTTGAGCTGACTTTTCATGTATTCAATATTTTCGTAGTTCCACTTGGCTGGAGCAGTATTGTGTTTAATTGCTGCATTTTCGGCAGGCAGACCAAAGGCATCCCAGCCCATAGGTTGCAGAACATTTTTGCCCTGCATCCGCTGGTAGCGGGAAATTACATCGGCAATAGTGTAGTTGCGCACATGCCCCATATGCAGTTTTCCACTGGGGTAGGGGAACATGGCCAGGCAGTAGTATTTTTCTTTGCTCGGGTCTTCTGTAACAACAAATGTCTGGTTATCTGCCCAAAATTCTTGAGCAGTGCATTCAACTTCTGCGGGATGGTATTGGTCTTTCATCAGTCTTCTTGATCAGGTTAGGGTGAGCTCTCAGGGCTATGCCGTAAAGCAGATAACTAAAGCCGGACAATTATAGGCTAAAGGGTTCTTCAGACCCAGACAGATTTTCTGAGCAGGGCTATTAAGGTACAAAAAAAGGAAAATAACAGAATGGGCAATGAGCCGTATTGTCCAAATGGTGTGAGCCCTTTGCGTGGTTCTAGTGTTCCCTCAAGAATATCGTGCTTGTAGGATGGAATTGTTGCTCTCACTTTACCGTCAGCGGTTATCAATGCACTGATGCCGTCATTGGTGGCTCGAATTAATGGTTTGCCATTTTCGATGGCACGCATCCGGGCGATTTGAAAATGTTGTTTGGGGCCAATGGATTTTCCAAACCAGGTATCGTTGCTCAATGTTAGCAACAAGTTGGCATTTGAAGCTGATTTTCTGACTAACTCTGAATAGGCAATTTCGTAACAAATGGCTGTCCCGATAATAGCTTCCTTGGCCGTGATGGGTTGTTGATTCGCTGGTCCGGAATTAAAGGCAGACATGGGGAGATCAAAAAAGGCAATGGTGCCTCTAAGCCATTTTTCAAAAGGGACGTACTCGCCAAAAGGCACCAAATGTTGTTTATGGTAGGTTCCTGATGCTTGGCCTAAGCCAACCACTGAGTTGTAGTAGCTTGAAAAGAAACTGTTTGAGCCGCCGTTGTTATTATCGGTGCTATTGTTCTTATTATCTTGGAGCGAGCTGTCTTGATCAGCGTTGTTTTCTGCTGTTGGTATCCCGGTAATCAAAGCCGTATGGGTATCGTTTAATTCAGAAACAATGGTATCCAGGTATCCTGTTACCTCATGGTAAAACCTGGGGATTGCGGACTCAGGCCAAATGATTAAATCATTTTTTAACAGCTTTTCGGTATCTGTTCGGTAACGTTCAACAATGGATGGTAATTGATGGGGATCCCACTTTATAGAGAGAGGTAAAGCGGGTTGCACCAGACCGATTGAAAGAGGTTTGCCTGTGGGCGTTGTCCAGTTAATAGTTTGAAAATAGGCGCCACCCAACCAAAATAGTAGTGCTAATGATAAGCCACCAGAAAGTACGATAGTTTTATGGCTGGTTTTGATTTCTTTGAATCTGGTTTCTTGTGCTGGTCTTACATATAAGCCTAGTAGCCTTATAGATAGCCCTAACCTTACAAATAAACCTAGCCTTATATATAGCCCTAGCAGCGCCCCACAAAAAGCAACGATCCAGCTTACACCCAGCACGCCAGTCATTGTTGCCCAGCCGGAAAGCCAAGTGTCTGTGTGAGCATAGCCTAAATAGAGCCAGGGAAAGCCGCTAAAAGCCCAGCCACGGAACCATTCGCCTATGACCCAAAGGCTGGGGAAAACAAGCAACATTGTCATACATAGATAGAGAAGGGACTTCGATGGCGATATATTTTCGGAGATTTTCAGGGCTTTTCCCAGTAGGGCAAAGGGTGTTGCCAATAGTAGTGCCAGGAAAATAATAAAAGGAGTAATAAGGAACAATGCCAAGGCAATGCTTGCGCCACCGTGCTCGTGAATGCTCACAAATATCCACGATGCACCAAGAGCATAGAGACCCATGCCATAACTGAAAGTTCGGAAGAATAGGGCTTTAAAATGGTCTTTGGTTGTTGGTGAATCGCAGATAAGGAAGGAGAGCCCTGCGATCGATATTAGCCCTAGGGGCCACCAATGAAAAGGAGCCATTGATAAAGGCAGCAACGTTCCAAAAAATACTGACAGCAGGCATGCTTTAAGGTCATATTTTGATGCTTTTATGGAGGTCATGACCGGAGAATTTCCTGGCTTATCAAAAGAGGGAAAACGTTATTTTTTGGCTGAAAAATTGAAGCGGTCAAACAATTATTAGTAAATGTGCTTTTAGTTTGTTATCTGCATTTCAAGTAATTTCACTTGCCTGTTATCACCTTCTGCAACTCTAAAAGAAAAGCCGTTAACTTCTATAGTTTCATCCACTTTAGGCATTCTACCAAAGGCTTGAATGACAATACCGCCAATGGTGTCAAATTCATCATCGCTGACACCGGCATCAAAATATTCATTAAAGTCTTCAATTGGTGTTAGGGCATTAATTAAATGACAGCCGTCTTGTTGGGGGCGAATCATAGTGCCTTCTTGCTCTTCCTCGTCAGTTTCATCTTCAATTTCACCAACAATTTCTTCGAGGATATCTTCAATAGTAATAAGCCCTGCGATGCCACCGTATTCATCGACAACGACAGCCATATGGTAGCGTTGTTCACGAAACTCCCTAAGTAATACATTAAGGCGTTTACTTTCTGGGACGACGGCCGCTGGCCTAACAACCTTGTTTATATCAAAGTTTTCTTGGCCATTAAGTAACAGTGGTAAAAGCTCTTTGGCTAAAAGGATTCCGGTAATGTCATCTGCCGATTCGCCAATGACGGGAAAGCGGGAGTGGCTTGATTCGATGACGAGCTTAAGAATATCTTCGAGGCTAGAGTCCTGTTGAATGACGACCATTTGGGAACGGGGAATCATGATTTCCCGTACTTGTTTGTCTGATACGTCCAGGGCACCTTCTATGATGTCCAAAGCATCCTGGTCAATGATGTTGTTCTCATGAGCTGACCGAAGTAATAGGGTGAACTCATCTTTTGACTGAGGCTCTGAAGAGAAGGCCGTGGCTATTTTCTCAAGCCAGGTTTTTTCCGCAGAGCTACTTTTTTCAGAAGAGCTACTTTTTTCAAGGGCACTGTTTTTTTCAAGGGCACTGTTTTTCTCAAGAGTGCGGTTTCTCTCAGAAGGTTTATCTTTCTCCTGAGGCTTGTTTATGTCTTTATCGGTCATGGGGCGTCAATTGCTCCGGGCGATTGCTCGTAAGGGGGCGGGAAGTTAAGTTTAGTGAGAATGTCAGTTTCTCGCTGTTCCATTAGCTCTGCTTCAGGGTCATTTATATGGTCGTAGCCAATCAAGTGTAGACTACCGTGAACCAGCATGTGTGCCCAATGTGCTTCAAGGGATTTGTTCTGTTCTTTGGCTTCACGTTCTACTATCGGTGCACAGACTACCAGATCTCCAAGCAGAGGCAATTGTAGGGACTCTTCTTGCGGTGATTCTTGCAGTAGCTCTTGCATTAGTTCTTGGGGCAATTCTGGTAAGTCAGTGGGAAATGATAATACATTGGTTGCTCCGTTCTTGTTCCGGTAGCGTTTATTTAATTCAGCACTTTCATCCTCGTTGACTACTCTAATGCAGACTTCAGCTTGGTCATATTCATCAGATAAGGCAGCGCTAATCCACTGCTGTACAGTGGATTCACTAGGAACATCTTTGCAAGAGGACGCGTTGTCCATGTAGAGGGCCAATTTCATTTGATAATTAGCTTCATTTAATGGCTAGGGGTATTAGTAGAGGGCTTCATGGATAGGGTTTCATTTAATAGAAAGTTTCATAGAGGTCTTCATCTGAAGATCAAAGTAATATTAACTTTTATTCATTATTATCGTTGTTTGCAGGCTTGCTCACTTTGCCATTTTCACCATGTGACGTTTCGTGGGCATCATAGGCATCGACAATAAGGGCGACGAGGGGGTGGCGAACTACATCTTTGGAGCCAAAGAATGAGAAGCTAATACCTTCCACATCTTTTAACACATCGCAAACATGGAGTAGCCCAGATTGGTCTCGTCGTGGTAAATCTATTTGAGAGGTGTCTCCAGTGATGACGGCCGTAGAACTAAAGCCAACCCTGGTTAAAAACATTTTCATTTGTTCTTTTGTGGTGTTTTGGCTTTCATCGAGAATAATATAAGAATTATTGAGAGTCCGCCCACGCATATAGGCGAGGGGGGCTACTTCAATCACATTGCGGTCGATTAGTTTTGCTACTGTTTCAACGCCAAGCATTTCATAGAGAGCGTCATAAAGTGGGCGTAGATAGGGGTCTACCTTCTGGCTTAAATCACCAGGAAGGAAGCCCAATTTTTCACCTGCTTCAACTGCTGGTCGGACTAATAAAATGCGTTCCACTTCATCTCGTAGTAATGCTTCAACAGCACAGGCAACGGCTAGGTAGGTTTTTCCTGTGCCTGCAGGTCCAACGCCAAAGTTTATATCGTGAGTCTGAATAGAGCGGACATAGCGTTGTTGATTACCACCTCGGGGTTTGATATTGCCTTTTTTGGTACGAATGACAGGAAAACTTTCTACATTTTCCGTGTTGGACGTCGCTGTGGGCTGAGCAGTAGAGCTGGTGTTGGTTTTATCCATAGAGGGTTCAAAGCTCGCTTGTTGAATGGCTAGGTGGACTTGGTCTGGTGTCAAATCACCATTGATAGTGTTTTCTTGATATAGGCTATTCAGCAGTTTTTCTGCTGAACGGGTTTGTGCGGTATCACCGTATAGAGCAAAAATATTGCCACGGTTCCGGATTTCGATATTTAGGCGTTGTTCAATTTGTTGGAGGTGTTCGTCGAATTGGCCGCAAAGGGTTGCTAGGCGCCTGGCATCACTGGGTTCAAGAGTAATCGTATGGGCTGTTAGTTGCTTATTCAAATTGTCCAATAGGCCGACCTCTGCGGCGATTGTTGTTCCAGTTCTGCTCTAGTTAATTTTAGTTTCAATGCTCTTAGCATATAGCCTTTGTACACGACTGAAAATACCTTTACGTGCGCTTTATATACCAAAATATAGCACTTTTGTTTCGTTTATATGATGAAAAGGCCTTAATTTAGCTATTTTTGAAGGTGATTTCTTATCCTGTTACCAAAACACCGCGTAGTGAATTGGGTAGAGCTTCGGTAATTTTGACCTGAGTGAAGTTTCCAATGAGGTCATGGCTTGATGATGAAAAGTTAACCACTCGGTTATTTTCTGTACGCCCTTGTAGCTGCCCGGGGTCTTTTTTGGAGATACCTGTTACCAGTACAGTTTCAGTATTACCAACCATTCGGCGACTGATTGACATCGCATTTTGGTTAATTCTGTCTTGAAGAATTTGCAGTCGCTGTTTCTTTAATTGCTCTGGTGTGTCATCGGGCAAGTCAGCTGCAGGTGTGCCGGGACGAGCGCTGTATATAAAGCTAAAGCTATGGTCAAAACCAATATCGTGGATAAGCTTCATAGTGTTTTCAAAATCTTTTTCGGTTTCGCCGGGGAAGCCAATAATAAAGTCAGAAGAAAGGCTAATATCTGGGCGAATTTCACGTAGTTTACGAATCTTGGATTTGTATTCCAGTGCTGTGTGGCCACGCTTCATAGCGGCCAGAATTCGATCCGAGCCACTTTGTACCGGCAGGTGAAGATGGCTGACGAGTTCAGGAACCTCGGCGTAGACTGCAATTAGGCTGTCGGAAAATTCGACCGGATGTGATGTGGTATATCGAATGCGGTCAATACCATCAATTTTTGCTACGTAAGTAATGAGTTCGGCTAGGTCACAAATGTGTCCATCGGGCATTTCACCACGGAAAGCATTAACATTTTGACCTAGCAGATTAACTTCTCTCACACCCTGGCTAGCAAGGTGTGCTACTTCTGCAAGTACATCTGTCGCAGGGCGACTGACCTCTTCTCCTCGAGTGTAGGGAACAACACAAAACGTACAGTATTTTGAGCAGCCTTCCATTATGGAAACAAAGGCGGAAACACCGTCAGCATCAGGTTGTGGCAAACGATCAAACTTTTCAATTTCTGGAAAGCTGATATCAACAATGGTGGTGCCATCCTGCTGCTTTTGCTCATTCATCATTTCCGGCAGGCGGTGTAGAGTTTGCGGGCCAAAGACGAGGTCAACAAAAGGGGCGCGTTTGGCAATAGCATCTCCTTCCTGGCTCGCAACACAGCCGCCAACACCAATCATTAAGTTCGGGTTTTTATCCTTTAGGTGCTTCCAGCGCCCCAGTTGGTGAAATACCTTTTCCTGTGCTTTTTCGCGAATAGAACAGGTGTTAAGCAGAAGGACATCGGCTTCTTCAGGGTTTTCTGTGGTAACCATTTGGTGGCTATCGCCCAGTAGGTCGCGCATTCGTGCCGAATCATATTCATTCATTTGGCAGCCATGGGTGACAATATGGAGCTTTTTGACGTTAGTGTTGGTCATAGTTTTCAGATGTTGCTTTTGAGGATAGTTACCAAATTAGTGAACAGAAATAGTCTTCTGAAATGACTCTCTGGTCTAGATTTGATGAGTTTTAATACGTTGAGCGTATTTGCAGGCGGTGCATTATAGCGTTATGCAAGGGTAAATCACATATAGGGGTAGGTGTGCATATAGATTTGAGTTCAGTTAGGGAGGGCTGGGTATCGGTTGAGGTTCAGTTCTAAATTCCGATTTATGGTATGATTTCCATCTTAATTCTATTGCCACAACACAATATTAACTGCTACGCACTACCAATTAATTTAGTGCTGCCAATTTACAGTTCGGATTATTCTTATGTCTTCAGATGCTATTTATAAAATTATTTTTTTAAATCAGGGTGAGGTGTACGAGATGTATGCACGCCAGGTTTATCAAAGTGATCTTTGGGGCTTTCTGGAAGTTGAAGAATTCGTCTTTGGTGAGCGCAGTCAGATGATTGTGGATCCAGCCGAAGAAAAGCTGAAAAATGAATTTTCATCGATTAAACGTAGTTTTGTTCCTCTCCATTCAATTGTCAGAATTGATGAAGTAGAAAAGGAAGGTGCTTGTAAGATTACTGAAGTAAAAGGCGGTGGAAATGTTACCCATTTTCCTTTTCCTGGGGCAGCGCCAAAGCCCAAGGGAGATAGCTAATCAATATTTTATCTAGTTTACAGGTAGAATTTAAAAGGGCCGCATTAGCGACCCTTTTTTGTACGTATTGAAAAAAACGGCTATTCAGTCAATTTTTGCTGAACAGAGGCAAGTTTTACAGAGTTGCAAAAAATAGCCATGGCAGAATTAATATCTTCTACGGAAGGGAATGATGGTGCCAGTCTGATGTTTTTGTCTTCTGGATCCTTGCCATAGGGAAAAGTGGCACCAGCGGGGGTTAGTTTTACCCCAGCTTCAGCAGATAATCGGATAACTTCACTTGCTAACCCTGGTCGGGTATCAAAAGATATGAAGTAACCTCCTTCTGGTGAATTCCATTCTGCCAAGTCCGACTCAGAAAAGTTTTCTTCCAAATGCTCTAAAACACAAGAAAATCTTGGCCGAAGTAACTCAGCATGTTTCTTCATATGGGATTTAAGGTCAGCTAAATTTTTAATCACTTTAAGGTGACGGAGCTGGTTTACTTTATCGGGTCCTATGGAGGCAATGCCTAGGTGTTTTTTAAACGTGTTTATATTGGCCTCAGAGCTTGCCATAAATGCAACACCAGCACCGGCAAAGGTAACTTTTGATGTAGAGGTAAATTGGAGTACGCTGCTTTCAGTGCCATGGTTACGACAGTATTCCATGATATTTGGAAGTTCTGGCGCTGGTTCAGTTAAGTCATGCACAGCGTAGGCATTATCGTAAAAAACTCTGAAATTAGGTGCAGCAATATTGCCAAGTTTCGCCAAACGCTCAATTGTGTTTTCGCTATATATACAGCCGGTAGGGTTTGAATATTTGGGTACACACCAGATCCCTTTAATACTTGGGTCATTGGCTATTAATGATTCCACCTGATCCATATCAGGGCCATTATCATCCATGGCGACATTGATCATTTCGATGCCAAACTCTTCACAGATTGAAAAATGTCGATCATACCCGGGTACAGGGCAGAGAAACTTTACAGTGCCCTCATCCTTCCAGGCAGAGCTCTTACCACTAGAATCAAGGCCGTTGGGGCCAAATTGCCATGCGAAAAAAATATTAAAATACATCAGGGTCAAGCTACTGTTGCCCCCGACTAAGACCTCTTTTGGGTTGACGCCCAATATTTCTGCAGCCAGAGCACGCATACCTTCAAGGCCTATAAGTCCGCCATAATTTCGGGTATCAGTGCCGTCATCGGCAATATAGTTTCCGTCAAGAGCGCCATCAAGCATGTTGGCCAAGTCTAGCTGGTTAGCAGAAGGCTTGCCTCTGGTTAGGTCGAGGTTGAGCCCGTTGGCTTTAAAAGCGTCATGTTGGATGGAAAGTTCTTGATGCCACTTTTGTAACTGCTCATGGGTTGCCTGATCGACGTACACTTGTTACTCCTAGTAAACAGATTTGATACAGGATTTTACTCGTTAGTTGAGTTGGCACAATACCTAATTGGTGGGATTGTCGGGATAAATATCTTAGGTTTGATCTGGCGCTATTGTTTATGAAATCAGAGTCCGCAAATTAACGGGTCAGCTTTTTTTCCAAAACTGTCTAGGGTTTCTCAGTGATCCCTGAGTTTCACCTCGTCGGCCGGGGTTTTGCCTGCGGTCTTTTTTTTCAGAGCCAAAGCGAACTTCAGAGCGACGGTCGTTCCCTGAGCGGCGTTCTCCATTTCTGGTTTCAGGGCCAGAATGAATACTTTCAGCTTCAGGTGTTGATGTGTTGTACAGGCTTTTGTTTGAGGGGGGGGCTGCTTTGGTTTTTTCTTTGTGAGTATTTACGGGTCTAACTAGACTTTTTTTTTAGATTCTTTTGCATCTGCTAGCGTTTCTACTGATGCTAATTCAGGTTTTTCGTAAAGATCCTCTGCTTCAAAGTCGATATCAGAGGGAATATTTTTTGATGTTAATTGTTCATGCTGGATTTCTGTAAGAACAACTTTAGCGTCATTAATACTCAACTGATGTAGTTCTTCTACGCAACCATGAAGGAATAAACGGCTGCAAATCATATTGATTCGGCGGGGAATGCCGTGGCTAATTTTATGTATGACGGGATACACAGCTTCACTGATAGCAGGGTCATTATTCCAGCCAACTTGTTTGAGTCGGTGTTTAATGAATGCTTTAGTTTCTTCTTCCTTCAAGGGTTGAATGTGGCACGCAGCAACAAGGCGTTGATGCACTTGCTCCATGTTTGGTTGCTGGACCATGTCCCTTAACTCTTCCTGGCCTAGTAGGAATATTTGCAGAAGAGGTTGTCGGTTCAACTGTAAATTGGTCAGGAGTCTTAGTTCTTCAAGTGCAGATGTCGATAGATCTTGCGCTTCATCAATAATCAATAAAGCGCGCCGCCCCATTTTGTAGGCGTCAGTAAATACTTTTGTGAGCTGCTGCAATATGGCTGACTTTCTGTCTGTGTCGGACGGAACACCATAGGCATCTGCTACCATTCGCAGCAAATCATCTGCTTCTAATTGTGTACAGACCAGCATGGCAACATTGACTTTGTCTGCAGGAAGGCTTTCTACTAAATCACTGACAAGTGTGGTTTTACCTGTACCGGGTTTCCCGGTAATCATTACAAACCCTTCTGCACGTTGAAAGGCATACTGCATGTATGCCTTTGCTTTTGCATAGCTACGATGGCTAAAGCAGAACCTGTGATCAGGGCTGAGCTTAAATGGTTCTGCTTTTAGGTTGTAGAACTGATCGTACATGGGGTACATGTGCCTCAAGGGCTAGTTGTCATACTGGTAAGTATAAAATGGCTGCAATTTTGTAACAATCAATAGATAGAAAGTTTGTCGGTTAATTGCACCGTTCATCTATCTTGTTTGGTCTAGTAGGCCTTGGTTAGCTTGTTTTAACGACTATATAGATCAGGTGGCGTTTTGTAACCCTTAATGTATTGTTGGATTTTGCTTCACAGGGTAGTCTTAGGCTTTACGTATATGAGGCAGGAGGGTACAGCATGAATTTATTAAAAATAGCATCTGATGTGGTGGCGGTACTGGCTGTTCTGATTTGCTTGGCTGCTGGTTTAGTTAGGCTAAGTGGTAGTTACTATCTAGCAGGTTATGAGGTCTTAACATTATTTAACGCCGGGATGGCAGTGATGATATTTGCCTGCCTTTTAAAGCTTAAACTTTTACAGTTGAAATAATACAAAAGGGTTCGTGCGAGCGAGTATTTTGAATGTGCGGTTCTATTTACTGGCAAGAGAATTTGTTTGGTTTATAAAAAGGGCTATTCACCTTTTAGGGATTTTCTTATCAGGTGGGGGATTAATAATTTTAGGGGCATCCTCAAATAGTGAGATCGGACAAATAAAATAAAATTAGCAAACCCGGCAAATGGTAGTGATTGATTGATATAGGTTGGTGTCATGGCTTTTAATAGCATTTTATCCATGGCGTATAGATGGAAGCGTGGCGGAGCTCCGACTGCTGAAACTTGTTTATAGCATGTTTCGGGTATCTGGGTTCCCAGTATTTTTTTACAATACCTAAGACCGTAAAACAGTGGTCTTGATAGATCCATTTCCTGAGCTCTTATAGTTAGTGTTTGCCAAAAACTATTGTCTTTTTCTGAATGCTCCTTAAACAAAGAATCTAAATCAACTAAATCGCGTAACCCATGGCTGAAGTCACCTTCATGGAATAGATGTGTAGCGCTGTGCAAGATCATGTCTATAGGTGACAGAACAAACATGCCAGGGTAATCTGGTATTGGTTCAACGTGATCCCATATTTTTTCTATTTTAGGTTTTAATGCAGCAGTAGGCGGAATGATGGTGTGATGAACATCCAATTCTGATTGCCGTTTAAGATTGCGCATAGGGGGGAGCTCATGCATCCATTCCCTGTAATATTTTTGGTCGTAGGCATCAATTTTGGTGCTTATCCAGCCGTGCTTAACTAGGGCCTTTTCTGCATCAATTAATTGAGCCTTTTTTACCATGATATCTACATCAGAAAATAAACGACCATTTGCTGCATCCTTGTTGTCCATGACATAGGCAGCTCCCTTTAAAAGAACAACGGGGAGGTTCACTTGGTTTAGGGCTTCATAAATTTTTAAGACTTCCCATCGAACTGACCTAAGATTACTGTATGCAATAGTATTCGCTCCTTCCAGATGAAAATGGAGAGATTGTGGAATATGATCAAACAGGTTTCTTTCTGCAATTAGGAAGGCGATTCTGCTCAGTAAGTTGGTTCGCCTAGATTGACGAATTAATAATTCCCAGTCATCCGCTGAAAAAGTTTTACTGGCCCTCTCAGGGTTCTTTAGAAACTGAACAAGAGAAATTTGTGATAGTGATTTATGCATCAATAAGACGGTCCATCGTTTCGTACGCGGAATCTAGATCCTGATAGGTAAAGTTATAACATTTGCATTGATCTATCATAGTGGTCAGAGCAGAAAAAGCCGTTTCTCCAAGCACGTGATAATTAAAACTGTTATCTGCCAGCGCTAGAAAAGTCCTCCCTTTACTGAGTGGTGACAAATCGGTTTCAGCACCATTGCGGTATTTGGGAAATATTACAGCTGATGGTTTCGCTAGTTCATGACTTCTTTCTACACTGTTTTGAGGTGCGCTCATATGTGCGACAGTCCCTTTTGCTGTGTCATGTACCGACTCTCCCACAAAGAAATTACCGGGGATAGACTTAATAATTTCAATAGACTGATTTTTCAGGCTAATGGGGCGTGGTATTGGTGTAAGTAAACCAGTTTTCAGGGAAAGTAATGCCATTTCATCTGAAAGCAGCCGCCAGCCTTGTGTTACTAGCCCTGCACAAAGCGTGCTTTTACCACTCCCTGGTGAGCCTGGGAAGATGAGGGCCTTGCCATTTTTTTCGAGAACTGCGGAATGAATGATCAAGTGGTTGTGTGCATTGTTGGCGACAACCCAGTTGAGACCCCATTCAAACATAGCAAATGCCTGGGGTTGAGGCAGCGGTTTAAAAGGGATGTGCCCATCGAAGGAAAAAACTGCCTGTGGTCTTAGCCAGCGGCGACTAAGACTGGGGGCATCTACATTGATATAGAAATCGGTTATGTCTTCTTTCGTGGCTAAATTATATGTCCCGTAATGGGTCTTAAGATTAACTGCAACGGTAGCTAAAGTTGAGGAAAGGTTAATGCAATACGGACCTATATTGATGATGATGCCCTGATCTTTGAGCTGGTAGGCCAGTTTTTTGGTGGGCAGATCAGAAATTTTCAATGAGTAGCCCGCATTAATAAAAATATTTTGGCTTTTGCGTTAATCATTATTGGTCGATTTTACCTACATTCTTGGGGCGGCTCTTTTGATTGGCAATTTGAGCATACTTTTCTTGTGTCTAACAAGAGATGTTATTTATTTCTAGATTGTAAGTTTATAGGTGGGAAGCTGTTTTTATTTATTGGTAACTTACAGGGTATAGTTTTTAGTCGCAGGCTTTCATTTCTATTAGATTTAGTTCTTGAAAGTGGGTAAGTATGTTTTCAAGGTGGCCAGCTATTTTTGCTTGAGGTGAGCCATCAAAGTCAGTTGTCAATTTTTTGAGTAGAGTTTGGTAAGTCTTCGGTTGCTCATTAATGGATGACAATAACTCTGCACCGTAGTGTTCAAGAAGGTGAGTTTCTCCAGACAGGTTGTTATAAATAACACATTCTTCATCCCAGTATTTGAAAAGTAAATTAGCGTTTACGGGAACGTTGATAGTGCATAGGTCAAGTTCAGGCGCTTTGCTCACACAAAATACTCGTTCAGGTTGGTAGTTTGGTTTTGGTGCTTAAATGAAAAGGCCGCCAAAAGGCGGCCTTTTGGGTAGTTGTTAGATCCAAGTTGAATCTAAGAAACCCCTTAATGATTGTCCGCCCGGTACAGGTATTGAACCATTGCAAAGTCCAATAACCTGATCCACAGTTAGGATATAGGTAAAGCCGTCTACATTTTCACTTAAGCTGGCATTCAATAACGCTGTGATGCAATGTTTCTTAATATCGTTAGTCCCTAAAATTTCGATAAGGGTTCTTGGGTCGCCTCCGGGTAGTGGAGTATCTGCATATACGGAGCCACCGGAGTAGCACTCTCTTTTATTTTTGAATTGACCATTGCGTTTAGTGCAGCTTGGATCGTCATTGCCGTCCAGTTCGCCATAGTAGTAGCCTGCGGCATCCCATGCATCTAGAGTATCCATACCGTTTACTTGGCCAACAGGGTTTCTCCAGCCGCCAGGACTCCAACCTGGACCACAGTGACCGCGGTCAGGATCGGATAGATTGCCCGACATCATATTTGATAGGCAGTTGCCACCAAAAACAGGCCTGCTAGCTAACGTTAGCAATACTGGCGTCGCAGCGCCAAGGCGAGAAAACTGTCTTCGTGACTCATCAACTGTAGATGTATGGTTATCTTGTTGCTCCACCAAAGAGCTTTTGGTGTTGTTTGAGCTGTTTTTTGAATTTTCCATCATTCTATACTCAATGTTTTTTCTAATATAAGTAATTAGTATAAATATACGCAAAAAATGGGCCAATTAAAAAAACTGCCTATTTTTTAATTGGTTATATAGGCTTTTGTTTTATTTACATTGCGCTAAAAGGCCAGTTCTTTATTCAGTGTAAAAAAATCTGACATAAAATATTCTAGTCCATTTTTGATCAAGTGGTATGCCATTGGCAGATCTACAACCTCCAGATATCAGCTTTTCCTTTAGTAAAGGCTTCACGATCTAAGGTGCATTTGACATCCATAATGACTGAGTTGTCTGCCATGATATTTTGAATATCGCTAGGTTGGAGTTGTTTGTAATGGTTATGAGCGACAGCGAGAATAACAGCTGTCGCATCTTTTATATCATCCCATTGGGTTAATTTAACACCGTATTCTTTCATGGCTTCATCCGAATCTGCCATAGGGTCGTGGACAATAACATTGCATTGGTATTCTTTAAGCTCGGCAAGGATATCTTCTACTTTCGAATTTCTAAGGTCGGGGCAATCTTCTTTAAATGTTAGGCCAAGAACTACAACGTTGGCTCCATTGACCGCGTGACCTCGTTTTACCAACTGTTTGATGGTTTGCTCAGCAATGTATTTGCCCATGCCATCATTAGTTTGCCTTCCTGCCAAAATTACCTGGGGGTGATGACCTTCGGCTTCAGCTTTATAGGTTAAGTAATAGGGGTCAACACCGATACAGTGGCCGCCTACTAAGCCTGGACGGAAAGGTAAGAAGTTCCATTTGGTACCCGCCGTTTCTAGTACGTCCAGTGTGTCGATATCCATTTTATGGAAAATAAGTGAAAGCTCATTCATCAGGGCAATATTTAAATCACGTTGGGTGTTTTCAATCACTTTTGCGGCTTCAGCTACTTTAATACTGCTGGCACGGTAAACACCGGCGGTAATAATACTTTCGTATACGTTGGCGACTTTTTCCAAGGTTTCTTCTGTATCACCAGAGACTACTTTGACAATGGTTTCGAGCCTGCGCTCTTTATCACCTGGGTTAATGCGCTCAGGGGAATAGCCAATATAAAACCCTGTGGAGTCACTACTGTTGGCTCTTCCAGCCCATATCATTCCTGAAATGGATTCCAGTATTGGGACACATACTTCTTCTGTGCAGCCTGGATAAACTGTGGATTCAAAGACAACAATGCTGCCAGGAGATAAGTTTGAAGCAATGGTTTTACAGGCCCCTTGTAGTGCTCTTAAGTCAGGTCGATGAGCATTATCAATGGGTGTTGGAACGGCAACTACAATCACTTCAGCTTTTGCAAGGTCGCTGGGATTGCTGGTGAATTCGAGCCCAGAAGAAGCTTTAAGATTTTCAGGCTCGACTTCTCCGCTGGGATCAACTCCTCGGCGGTAGTCGGCTAATTTTTTTTCATCAAGGTCAAAGCCAATGGTGTTGCCTTTTTTCCCAAAAGCGACGGCTAGTGGCAGCCCTACATATCCTAAACCTACAACAGCAATAGTTTTCACGATCATCCCTTTGTTCATTTAATACGTGTATTTATTGTTAGTCATTGAAGCCATTTTTTATAAACCACTCAGCGGTTTCTTTTAAGCCTTGTTGGGCGTTATGGCTGGGAGAATAGCCAAGCAGGTTAGCAGCTTTAGATATGTCCGCTAAAGAGTGTCGGACATCGCCGGTACGAAAATCCTGATAAACGGGCTTTGCCGCGGCAATATGGCTATCGTGCTCTGTGAGAATGGTGTGCATGGACTCGTAGAGTTCGTTGAGTGTGGTGCGATCACCAAATGCGACGTTATAGATTTGATTTGGGGCCTCGGGGTGATTGCTTGTTGCAGCAAGAAGGTTGGCTTGAACAGTATTGTCGATATAGCAAAAATCACGAGAAGTTTCTCCATCGCCATTGATGTGGCATGGATTGCCCAGTAAAAGGTTGTTGAGCCATTTGGGTATTACGGCGGCGTAGGCGCCATTAGGGTCTTGCCTGGGACCAAAGACATTGAAATATCTGAGCCCAATGGTTTCCATGTTGTAGGTTTTTGCAAAAACGTCGGCATAGAGTTCATTGACATATTTTGTAACGGCATAGGGAGACAACGGTTTGCCAATCTTATCTTCTACTTTTGGTAGGCCTGGATGGTCTCCGTAAGTCGATGAAGAGGCGGCATAGACAAATCGCTCAACGTTGGCGTCACGCGCAGCAACTAGCATGTTTAAAAAGCCATTAATGTTAGAGTCGTTGGTGTTAATTGGATCTTCAATGGATCTTGGTACACTGCCTAAGGCTGCTTGGTGCAGTATAAAATCAACACCCTGACAGGCTTTTTGGCAGCTTTCTAAATCTCGAATATCTGCTTCGTAAAAAGAAAAGTTTTGCCATTGGGTGCCTGATTTTTCTTTGACATCATTAAGGTTTGATTGATGCCCAGTAGAAAAGTTATCTATTCCTACTACTTTCTGGCCTAGGCCAAGTAAAGTTTCCAATAGGTTAGACCCTATAAAACCTGCAACTCCTGTAATGAGCCAGGTTCTTGGTTTTTGAGCCAGGTTTTCTTTTGTATTTTCGTATGAGGACAACAGGGTTTCCTTTTTACTGTTTAGTCTGCTTCGCTTATTTCGCAATAATAGTGTGATTGATGCTGGATTGTATGTGATGTATGTGTCATTTTTTGTGTTAAGTAGTTCTCGATGATAACAACAAGTGGTACAACAGTGTCCATGCGGTAACTCTCGTCCAAAATAGTTGGTGAGTATAGTGTTAATATTTGGGCCAATCTACATGGCGTGAATGTGTGGAACAATATTCCACACATAATTGTTGGTAGCTGCGAGCTTTTAGATGGCTATAAATAGGTAAGAGCAATATAAATGGACGTTTTTAGCATGATTGGACTTGGTGGTTTAGCGTGAATATTGGTGGTGCCAGTTACCTTTTCGCCTTTCTAGCCTATTTGGCACTCGCGATATTATTGATTTTTTCGTGGCGAGGCCGCTCACAGGGTGTTTGGATTGTTCTCGCTACTATTGCATCTGTGGTTTGGGCTGGTTTGGTTGGCGCCGCAGAGCTTGGTGTTTCTCTTTCATTTGAAGTTTTACAGCTATCTGAATTAGCTAGAAGTACTACTTGGTGCTTGTTTTTATTGGGCGCTTTAGATGAAAAAACAGAAGAAAGTACGAAGCATTCTTCACTGTTTCGGTGGGCGGTAGGTCTCACTATTATTCTACTTTGTTTGTCTGCCCTATTTACTATTCCTTCATTTTCAGAATTTTTTCAGTTCCCTGGTACTTTATTAAGGGATTCGGTATTGGTTATCTGGGTGGCTCTTTCAATAGCGGGTATGACATTAATTGAGCAAATATTCAGAAACTCCAGCGCCAGTCAACGATGGGCTGCAAAGTTTTTGTGCCTGGGTATCGGTTGTATTTTTGCTTATGACTTCTTTATGTACTCGGATGCCTTATTGTTCAAGCGTATCAGTTTAAGCCTCTGGGAGGCTCGAGGTGTTGTTAATGGCATGGCCGCGCCCTTGATTGCAATTGCTATTGCTCGTAACCCTAAATATGAACTTGATATTCATGTCTCACGCCATGTGGTTTTTCATACCGCAACCATCATGGGAGCGGGCACTTACCTTTTATTGATGGCAGTTGTTGGCTACTTTATCCGGTTCTATGGGGGTACTTGGGGTAGTTTGCTGCAGATAGTTTTCTTTTTTGGTGCGGGACTTCTACTTCTTACGCTTTTATTTTCAGATAAGATTCGGGCCAAAGTTCGAGTTTTTCTCAGTAAGCATTTTTTCTCTTATAAGCATGATTACCGTGATGAGTGGCTGAAATTTACTCAAAACTTGGCTGCTAGTGTTGATAGTGTTCCTGAGCGAATTATTCAATCTATTATCAAATTGACTGAAAGTAATGGGGGAATGCTTTGGGAAAAAACTGAATCAGGTCAGTATGCGTTAACGACACGATGGCATATGCCAGAAGTGGCTGCTATGGATGCCAGCTCTTTATCTTCTTTGGCCTTATTTATGGTCAGAACCCAATGGGTGATAGATTTTGATGAGTATGAAAGAGATCCTGATTTGTATGAAGGTTTATCAATACCGGAATGGCTGCTATCTATACCTAATGCTTGGTTTATTGTTCCGCTGATGTTTAAGGGTGAGTGCCTCGGATTTATTTTAGTAAAACGTTCCGAGTTGCAAAAAACCATCAATTGGGAAGATCGAGATTTGTTAAAAACTGCAGGTCAGCAAGCAGCCAGTCATTTAGCTCAGCATCAGGCTGATCAGGCATTGATGCAGTCTCGCCAATTTGAGGCTTTTAATAGATTGTCGGCTTATATCGTCCATGACTTGAAAAATATTTTAGCTCAGCAGTCTCTCATCGTTGCCAACGCTGAAAAGCATAAACACAATCCGGAGTTTGTTGATGATGTGATTGCAACAGTTAAGAATTCAGTTGTCCGAATGACGGGGCTGATGGCACAAATGCGCAGTGGTGAAAGAGGTGCAAAAGCTAAACCTGTCAATCTTGGTGAATTGTTGGTAAAAGTTGTTGACACAACAACAGGAAGAGAGCCCGTTGTTAAGTTTGATACGGTGAGTGAAGACGCATATGTGTTGGCTGATTCAGAGCAGCTAGCTACGGTATTTGGACATATGATTCAAAACGCTCAGGATGCTACGGATAAGTCTGGTCGTGTTTCTGTTTCCCTTGAAGTTGGGATTGATCATGCTGTGGTTGAAGTGGAAGATACCGGCATTGGTATGGAGCCAGACTTTGTTCGAAATAGACTTTTTAAGCCTTTTGATTCTACCAAAGGATTAACAGGTATGGGCGTTGGAGCTTTTGAGAGTAGGGAATACATACACTCCCTCGATGGAGACATTTCAGTTATCAGTGCGCCCGGCGAGGGCTCTACATTTCGTATTGTCTTGCCTTGTGTAGATATAGATGAAGATATAAATCATAGCGAAGATGTTAAAGGAGTTGGCTGTGAAGGAAGCGAATAAACGACTATTGATCGTTGAAGATGATAAGGGGCTGCAAAGCCAGTTACGATGGTGCTTCGATGATTATGAAGTTGTTGTTAGTGGTGACAGGGAAACAGCCATTGCTCAATTGCGTCGGCATCAGCCGGGTGTTGTTTTATTAGATCTTGGTCTTCCACCCGATCCCGGGGGGGTGACTGAGGGGCTGGCAACATTAGAGGCGATCTTGTCCATGCAACCTGAAACAAAGGTCATCATTGTTACTGGTGACAATGATCGGGCAAATGCGGTTCAGGCCATTGGCCTCGGTGCTTATGATTTTTATCAAAAGCCAGTTGAGCCCGAGATTCTTAAGTTGATCGTTCAGCGTGCGTATCGTGTTTGTGAGCTGGAGGTTGAGAATCGAAACCTTCAAGAGAGTGGTCTTGAGTGGCCGTTAAGAGGGGTTATTGCCTCCAGCCCTGAGATGTTAAAAGTTTGCAGGATGGTAGAGAAGGTTGCCCCTTCTGATATTACAACATTGTTGTTGGGTGCCAGTGGTACGGGTAAGGAGGTCATTGCTCGTGCATTGCATGAGTTAAGCCCAAGGGCTGAGCAGAAAATGATAGCCATTAACTGTGCGGCGATTCCTGATAACTTGTTAGAGAGTGAGTTGTTTGGTTACGAGAAGGGTGCATTTACCGGGGCAGCCAAACAAACACCAGGAAAAATTGAATATGCTAATGGTGGTACGTTATTTTTGGATGAAATTGGTGATCTGCCCCTTGAGTTACAAGCTAAGTTGCTACGTTTTTTACAGGAACGAGTAATTGAGCGAGTTGGTGGGAGGCAGGAAATTCCCATTGATGTAAGGATTATTTGTGCGACTCATCAGGATCTAACGCAACATATTCAAGATGGTCGTTTTAGGGAAGATTTGTATTATCGAATTAGTGAAATCACTATTCAGATTCCTGCTGTTAAAGAGCGCACGGGTGATGTGTTGCTACTGGCAAAGTCTTTTTTAAATCGTTTTAACGAAGAGTTGGGCAAATCTCTACGTGGTTTTGATAAGCAAGCTGTAGCCGCTATAGAGGCCTATGACTGGCCTGGAAATGTGCGAGAGTTAGAAAGCCGTATCAAGCGCGCAATTATTATGGCAGATAATAGTTATATTACCCTTGATGACCTTGAATTGGATTCATCTGATGAAGAGGTTATGCCATTTAATTTAAGGCAGGTAAGGGAGAGCGCAGAGAGGCAGGCGATACAAAGAGCATTGTTGAATACGGACGATAATATCTCGGAGGCGGCTAAGCTCCTCGGTGTGACCAGGCCAACGCTGTATAACTTTCTTGAAAAGTATAATATTAGATCGTAAGTAAATTTGTTTGCAGTAGCAGCATTTACCAAACGTATATTTACCGGCCTTTGCCAAATAAGATAACTTCTACGGTTCTAAGTAATATATTCAGATCCAACAGAAAGCTTCTGTGTTTAATATAATACAGGTCGTACTTTAGCTTTTCCTGAGAGTCTTCTTCAGATGCGCCGTAGGGGTACTTTAATTGTGCCCAGCCAGTTAGGCCTGGTTTTACATTATGCCTTTCGTTGTAATAAGGTATAGCTCGAATTAGGTTTTGAACAAACTCTGGTCTTTCTGGCCTTGGTCCAACAAATCCCATCTCGCCGCATAGAACATTATAAACCTGTGGCAATTCATCAATACGGTACTTGCGGATAAAATTACCGATACGGGTTGTTCTATTGTCATTGGTTGTTGCCCAAACCGCGCCATGTGCTTCTGCATCTGTGCGCATGCTGCGGAATTTTATAATCCTAAATACACGTCCATCTAGCCCCACTCGCTCTTGATAGTAAAAGATGGGTGCTCTAATGCCATCTTCAATTTTAATGATCAATGCAGTAATCAGCATGACAGGCCATAGCAGGAGCAAAACAGCACTAGCCATGGTTGCATTGAAAATCCAGTCCAGAGCATTTCTGAGGTAGTGGGTAGATGCAAACCCATTGGAATAGATTACCCAGCTGGGGTAGATGAGGTTAACGGCAACTTGTCCAGTTTCCCGCTCAATAAAGTCGAGAATATCGATGATGTTGATGCCACGAATTTTGCAGGCAAATAATTCATCTAGGGGTAGGTTGTTGCGTCGCTCGTCGCAGGCGACAATAATTTCATCAATGTTATTTTCAAGGACAAAAGAAAGAAGGGCGCCCTTTTCTATGTTGATTTTCTTTTCTTTTTGAATGCCAGCTTGTGAATCACCTTCTATGATGGCAAACCCGTAAAGATTGAAGCCATGGCGATCCACCTTGCGGCGCATTCGTCTTTCGATGATAGATGCACGCTCGCCAGCGCCAAGGACTAATACGTTAGATTTATTGAAACCGAGTAGATCGAAACGGATGATTATATAGCGTATTAGGCAAGTGAAAATAAGCCCGATAATTGCTGATGCAATGATCACTTCTGTTGTGAAGGGCGCTTCAGCAACAAAAAGTGATATTGCGATAGTAAACTCTGCAGACCCTAGGGCTACAGCTAGAATTAGCCTTCGAAAAATGCTTCGATAGTTTTCCCTCATTCTTGGGTTGTAGAGCCCCAAAGATAAGGAAGTAAGCAGAACTAGTAAGGCAAAGATAATGCCGTATATGGCAACAATATTGCTTTCTAGTGTGACTGGGGCAGACCATTGCAGTCGATTGTTTGCTTCTATGGCAATAAATACAGCGCAAAAGTAAACGCAGAGCTCAATGACCACTAATATCTTGAAGCCTGTGGATAGGTCGCGAAAGTTCGTTTTTGTCATTGTCTGCCGTTAACCTTTTCCTTTGGTATGTATAGCCACTACCTTCTGGTGGGGGAAGGCTATTTTTCGTCAACTACTTATGGTGGTATCTTACATTATCTATCAGCGTTTCTGCCCACCTTACTTTGATGTAATTGATTCTTTTATTGTTAACAGAATGATTTTGCCATTTCTTTAGGATAACTAAAATCTTTTTGTCAGTCTTTGTGTATAAAGAATGTAACTTGTGGTTTTTAGGCTAATTGTTGCTTTGGCTTTTGCTATTTTTGGTGCTTTTGTCGGTGGTTTGCCTGTCAGCGGCTATTTGGTGTATCTCAACGGCAATTATTTGTCATAAGTTGTTGTTAAAATTTAGCCCAATTTAAAGTGTTATATAGCTTGTATAGGCTGCTGGTCAATGGTTTCGGGTGCATGGTACACTCGCTGGCAGTAAGTAATCTAAGCACTCAATGGAGGGGCTGTACAGTGTCTGGTTTTATCTTTTTTTCATTAAAAAAATTGCGTGTAATTGGTCTTGGCTCACTGATGGTGATTCTTTTTGGTTGCGGTTCAACGCAGCTGTCTCAAATCCCTCAGGATCAACAGAATGTTGAAGCTGATTATACCTATGTCGTTGGGCCTGGTGACAGAATGGAAATTTTTGTCTGGGGGAATGAAGAATTAACGGTAAGTGATGTTGAGGTTAGGCCTGATGGCAAAATTTCAACTCGTCTTGTAGAAAATATCGAAGCAAGTGGAAAAACACCTTCTCAGCTTGCCCGAGATATTGAGACAGCTTATTCAGAATATGTCAAAAGTGCGGTGGTTAGTGTCATTCTTGATGAATTTGAGGGTGTGCCATCTCAGCAAGTAAGGGTTGTGGGTGAAGCTCAGGAGCCATTGAAAATTCCTTTCAGAAAACATATGACATTGCTCGATGTTATGGTTGAAGTTGGTGGTTTGACTGAATTTGCAGATGGTAATAAATCCGTGCTTATTCGTAGCGCTGGAGGAAACCAAAGCTCTTACAATGTTCGCCTCGAAGATTTGCTTGAAGAGGGTGATATCTCTGCCAATGTAGCTATGTTCCCTGGTGATATCGTTATTATTCCTGAGGCTTGGTTCTAAGTTTACTGTCATATTGCCGAGTATTAGGGAAGAATAAATTATGCAAGATGTGTTGGCTCAGCTATTTTCTTATCTGGCAGGTGTTTGGCGTTTTCGTTGGGTAGGACTTTTAGCCGCTTGGTTGGTAGCTATTGCAGGATGGAGTTGGGTGTACCAGATGCCGCAGCAGTATGAGGCAACGGCTCGTATCCATGTAGACACCAATAGTATTCTGCGCCCTTTAATGAGGGGGCTGGCGGTGCAGCCTGATATCAATCAAAGGGTGCAGTTGATGAGCAGAACCCTTCTAAGTAGGCCGAATCTTGAAAAGCTGACACGGATGACAGATTTGGATCTTCAGATCCAAACAGAAAAGCAAAAAGAGCAGCTTTTTGCAGAGCTTAAAGGGGGGATTTCTCTATCTGGAGATAGAAGAAATTTTTCCCTTTATTCCCTATCTTATTACCATGCTGACCGTGATATCGCCAAGAAAATTGTTCAGGCGCTTATAACTGTATTTATTGAGAGTGCAATGGGGGGAAAGCGTGGCGATTCAAGTGACGCCCAAAGTTTTTTGGATCAGCAGATATCGGAGTATGAAGACCGTTTAGTTGAGGCTGAAAAAGAGCTGGCTAATTTTAAACAGAAACACGCGGGTGTTTTGCCTGGAGAGTCTGGTGGATACTACCAACGCTTGATTTCAGCGAAAGAAGAGCATAGTCAGGCTAGGCTCCGACTAAGTGAAATGACCAATAGACGGAATGAGCTAAAACGTCAGTTGTCCGGTGAGCAGCCTGTATTTTTATCTAGTGGTAGCGATGCCCCATCTTCTTCTTTGGACGGTCGAATTCACACATTAAAGGCAAAGCTTGATGAGCTTCTTTCTCGTTATACAGAGCGTCACCCCGAGGTTGTTCAAATAAGGGCGTTAATCGAAACGCTTGAGGAAGAGCGAAGTACTGAATTTGAAAAAGTAAGAGCAGGCGAGTCATCTGACTTATCTGGGTTAAATCAAAGTCCAGTTTATCAGCAAATGAGAGGAATGTTGGCCGAAGCAGAAGCCAATGTGGCTGAGCTTTCAGTAAGAGTGAATGAATACAGCCGCCGCGAAAAAGAATTGAATGATATGGTGGATAGAATCCCCGCCATTGAAGCTGAATTAACGCAGTTAAATCGTGATTATGAGGTTGTCTCACAGCAACACACAGAGCTTTTAGAGCGAAGAGAGTCTGCTCGTATTTCTGAAGATGTTGAGGAGCAAGCAGGCGATGTTGTGTTTAAAGTAATAGACCCTCCTTTTGTTCCTTTAAGGCCCAACAAACCTAATAAATTGCTATTGAACTCAGGTGTTCTAATTGTTGCGTTGGGTATTGGTGTCGGATTGGCCTTATTGTTGTCGATTCTGAAGCCTGTTATTTCTGATCGAAGAACTTTGGCTAAAATTACTGGGTTGCCAGTTCTGGGTTGTGTTACTTACATTCCAACCCAGGCACAAATTCGGAGCCGCTTCGTGAGAAAGCTTCAGTTTTCTGCATTGGTTTTGTTATTGATTTGTGTTTTCGCTGGATTGAATTTGGGGCAACAGTGGATGTTGGCATAAGTAAATTTACGTGCTGTAAGTATCTGTTTTGTCGGCCTAGCTAAAAAGAAAGGATGATATGAGTACGATTGAAAAGGCAGTTGAAAAATTAGCAGGTAATAAGGATCCTTCTCAGGAAGTTGATCAGGATTCAATGCTGTCTGTACCTGAAAGTGCTCAGTCGGATACCGATTTTATCTTAGATAATGAGGATACAGGTGATAGTGCCGGTATTCTCGATAGGGCTATGGAAAAAGCAGAACCAGAACTGAAAGAGGTTTTTGATGATTCTGTATTAGGTCAGCCGGTTAACGAAAAGAATGTGATTCAGCTGCCATTGTCTAAGTTGGAGTCCCAAGGGTTTCTTTCTCTAACTAGCCCTCGAAGTCAGATTGCGGAAGAATACAGAGGAATCAAGCGCCCTTTGTTGATGAATATAGATGGTCAGGGTGCAGAGCAGCTGGATGATGTCAATCTTATTATGGTGACCAGTTCTTTTCAGGGTGAGGGTAAAACATTTTCTGCCATTAATCTGATGCTGAGTATTTCCATGGAAAAGGACAAAACAGTTCTTTTTGTCGATGCAGATATAGCTAAAGCGTCATCTGGAAAAATGTTGGGTATACCCGATGATGCTCCTGGCCTCATTGATATTATTGAGCATGAAGATATAGGTGTTGAAGACGTTATTCTTCCAACGAATATTTCTAATGTGAAGATAATTCCTGCTGGTAAGGTCAATGAACACTCTACAGAGTTGCTTGCAAGTGATCGTATGCAGTCATTAATGAAAGAGCTGTCTATGCGTTATTCCGATCGCATTATTATTTTTGATTCTCCGCCATTTTTACAAACGAGCGAAGCAAGTGTTTTGGCTAATTTTATGGGCCAGATTATGTTTGTTGTTGAATCTGAAAAAACGTCACCTGATATGGTCAGTCAGGCTGTAAGCCAGATTGGTGAGGATAAGGTGATCGGCATGGTTTTGAACAAAACAAGGCGGTACCCCTGGGATAGACACTTACATGGGTACGGGTACGGGTATGGGTACGGATATGGGTATGGCTCCGATCGGGGCAGAGTCTCAGATGGTCAGGTTGGTTAGGGGCACATTGATGATTAAGCCGCGCGGTTATATAGCAAAAATAGGATTGCTTGTTTCGATGACATGTTTTTTTGCGTGTGACGTGGCGGCTGGAGAGTGGTTGGTCAAGTCCGGGCTCAATGTTGGAGAAGTCTACACTGACAATGTGGAGCTTGATGATAATGATAAGGAAAGTAAGTTTATAAGTGTTGTTCGGCCAACTTTTAATTTGATTGGTAAAGGTAATAGGGCAAATGTCTCTTTTCTTTCAGCGTTTGAGTTTAATAATTCAGGTGGTGGTGCTGATTCATTTTCACCAAAAATTAGTGCGAATGCTGATGCGGAGTTGATTGAAGATGTACTTTTTGTTGACGCAGATCTTTCTTCTAACCAATCAACTATCGACCCTTTTGCTGCTGCAGGAAATAGTCAATTAAATCAAAGTGATAATGTCACTACGACCTATGATTATAGTATTAGCCCCTATGTTGTGAAGCATTTTGGTCAAACGGCTGATTTAAGATTGCGTTATACCTATGACGATCAAATCAATAAGGGCGATGAGTTATCTGACAGTGTTTTGCAGTCGGTGTTGGCTACATTACAAAGCGGCCGGGATTTTTCACGTTTAACTTGGGAGTTAACATCGGATTATCAGGATACAGATTACGATAGTGATGAAACTTCTTCGGGGCAAGATGGTAGTAGTGAAAGGTGGTCCAATAGTATTACCCTCGGTTATAAATTGAACCGTAAGTTTAAATTACAAGGTTCGATTGG
>JAJFKD010000094.1 GCA_021773405.1 Porticoccus sp. | reverse complement strand
ACAAACTCTTAGCGCCTAAAAGCCTTCGCTACACCAATCCCACTTTTTGGAAAATTTAAAAATATACGTTAAGCTTTGCAACCAAAGTGAGCAGCAAACCTTGCACTGTTAAATAACATGGAAGCTAACCGTTTTAACTAGCACGGAAAACGAAAAAGATAAAAAACACCTTAAACGATAAGCAGTTATCATAAGGCCATATGCTCAATCAGTTTCATATAGGGTTAAGGACGATCATATAGGAGAAACACTCAGATACTGCCCCTGGAAATTGGACTGTTTATAAAAAATGAATAAAAACCATCAAGGTACAACTGTCGCAGAACCCAAAAAACAGTCCCATCACACACAAACTGAAACGATTCCCAGACCACCTGTTTCAGCAGAAAATGCAGCCCCTTTTTACATCAATGAAGAACAGTTATTGCTGGCTATGCATGCGACAAATGATGGCCTCTGGGATTGGAATCTCGAAACAGACGAGGTTTACTATTCGCCTAGCTGGAAAAGCATGCTGGGTTATAAAGAAAGCGAGTTAGGTAATACCTTAGATACCTGGGCAACATTAGTACACGTTGAAGACAAAGATCGTATTTTAGAAAAAGCACACAATTACATTGAAGGCTGTGTAGATTCATTTCATGTAGAAATGCGGATGAATCATAAAGAAGGCCACCCCGTTTTTGTTCTTTCCCGCGGATACCTGGTCACTCGAGAACCCGACGGAAAACCTGTCCGCCTGGTTGGAACACATGTTGATATAACGAAACAGAAAAAAGCACAGTTATTCGATGACCAACATGCGCGTATTCTGGAAATGATCGCAACGGGTTCCCCTGCACCCAACATCTACGATGCCATTGCTTTAATGTATGAAGGACGATATCCGGGAATGCGCTGCTCAATGCTTGAGTTGCATGGAGATAGGCTCATGCATGGTGGTGCACCTAGCTTACCTAAAGAATATTGTGATGCTGTAAATGGGCTAAAATTTGGCTCTGATGTTGGATCCTGTGGAACCTCAACCTTTACCGGGGAACGGGTTCTTGTTGAAGATATTGAAACAGACCCAAAGTGGGAAAAGCTCAAACACGCAGCGCTAAAACATGGCCTACGCTGTTGTTGGTCCGAACCTATCATGGATTCATCAGGGAGTGTTTTGGGTGCATTTCGCATGTACTACAACCACCCAGGTCTTCCTAATGAACAAGAATCAAATGATTTACGGTCTGCTGCTCGACTTACCAGTATCGTCATGGAGCGTGACCACTCACAAAAACGCATACAAAAACTCGCATATACCGACGAAGTCACTGGGCTTGCTAGTCGCGCCAACTTCTATCAAAAACTAGAAAAATCAATAAAGATATCTGACCGCTATGAGCGCCGATTTGCTTTGTTGTATGTCGATTTAGATAATTTTAAAAGCATTAATGACAGCCTTGGTCATGATGCCGGTGATATCGTCCTAAAAACCATTTCAGAACGTATTGAAAGCACTATCCGAGATATTGATTATATTGCTCGTATTGGTGGCGATGAATTTTGCGTACTGATTGAGGAGGTTGGTGATGATTGCGCAGCACTTGTTGCACAACGCTGTCTCGAATCGGTCTCGGATCCTATAGAGCTTTCTTCCAGAAAATTTATACCAACATGCAGTATTGGTATTGCCCACTACCCTGATGATGGTGAGGATTTATCAACGCTGATGAAAACAGCAGACACCTCACTCTATGCCGCAAAAGAAAATGGAAAAAACCAATACGCCTTCTACAAGCAGGAGCTGACCCACAAGGCAGAATACCGCTTTCAAGTAGAACACTACCTGAGAGAAGCGATTGAAAAACAACAGTTATCGCTGGTCTATCAGCCTCAAGTTGATATACAAACAGGAAAAGTTTTCGGCGTCGAAGCTCTATCGCGCTGGAATCATCCAGAATTAGGCCAAGTGCCTCCAACAGACTTCATTGCCACCGCCGAACGAATTGGCATGATCAAGCCTCTCTCTGAGTGGGTGCTAGATACAGCCTGCAGACAAGCAGTAGCCTGGAAACAACAAGGCCACACAAATCTTCAAATGTCAGTCAATATCTCACCCATACATTTTCTCGATAAGGATATTGTGTCCCTGGTTAAGCGGATAATCGAAGAGACAGGAATAGCCCCAGAAGAATTATCACTGGAAGTTACGGAAAGCGTTGTACAGACTAACCCTGAAAATCTCGCTATATTCCACGACTTAAAGAAACTCGGCATTCAACTGGCTATCGATGATTTTGGTACAGGCTACTCCTCTTTGGCCTCCCTTAAACACCTCGAAGTCGACTATTTTAAAATCGACAAATACTTTATTGATGACATGCTAATCGACAATAAAGGGCTTCTTCTGGTCAGCTCTATGATCGAAATGGGGCACAAACTGGGATACAAAATTATTGCTGAAGGTGTTGAGACATCGGAACAACTAAATATTCTTAAGGGTATGAATTGTGAAGCCATTCAAGGTTATCTATTTAGTAAACCTGGACACCCTGATGAAATATCTAAACTATTGAATAATTCTTTTAAGGTTTAAATAGTTTATAAATTTCCTTTTACACGAATAAAAAACCCGCTTTCTGGCGGGTTAAAAAAGATTAAATCTAAACCTATCGCTCCTAAGACCTGTATTCCCTAAGATCTCAACTCCCTAAGGTAAGCAGAATCTAAGCTAATATCGTCTCCACCATCAGCTGCACTGACTCCCGCCCTTGCCAGACATTAATATCCAACTTGTAAACCAACCGGATTTTATCTGCATCTTGATTTGGCCAAATATCAGTATCAACATTGAAAGCAATAGCATCAATCAACTGCTGTTTTTGTTCGTCGACAGCAAGCAATAGCTTCAGATGTTTTTCACCCACAATGCGTTGCTGAACAATAATAAACTCACCTTGAAACAAAGGCTCCGGAAAATGTTGCCCCCAAGGACCAGCCTCTCTCAACAAGTAACCTGTTTCTAAATTTAATTGTTCTGTAACAAGTTCTCCATCAGTAACAATTTCTGCTTCCAGGTCAGCCGATGTCAATCGGCGCTTAACTTCCTCATCAAAAGCAGCAGCAAAGGCCGGGTAATTTACGGCCTTGAGACTCAACCCTGCGGCCATAGCGTGCCCACCAAATTTACTGATTAATTCTGGATTAGATGAAGCAACTGCTTCTAGTGCATCGCGAATATGTAGGCCAGGGATAGAACGTGCCGACCCCTTATATTCTTGATCTTCAACCTTACCCTCACTACCCATGGCACTGGCATCTGCAAAAGCAATAACAGGGCGGTGAACCCGGTCTTTAATACGTGATGCTAATAGACCAACAACGCCCTGGTGCCAGTTTTCATCGAATAAACATAGGCCCCACGGAAGATCTGATTCGCCCTCATTAGGCCCATTTAAGTTTAGCTGATCAAGGATAGCCAATCCTTCCCGCTGCATATCTGCTTCAATTACCCGGCGATCACGGTTCAACTCATCTAACTGCACTGCGTATTCCCGAGCTAAGTAATCATCGTTGGCAAGCAAACATTCGATGCCAATGCTCATGTCATCCAAGCGCCCCGCCGCATTTAAACGTGGGCCAAGGGCAAACCCCATATCAGCTGCTACTAGCCGCTGGCGGTCTTTGCCTGCCAAATCCAATAGTGCTTGGATACCTGGCCGGGTTTTTCCCGCTCGTATACGTTGTAATCCTTGATGGACTAATACCCGGTTAGTTTGGTCAAGGGGTACAACATCCGCTACTGTCCCCAGCGCAACTAAATCTAACCATTCAGCCATATTTGGTTCGGGCAAATTATTTTCAGTAAACCAACCACTCTTTCGTAAATGGCCCCGCAGAGCACTAAGTAAATAAAATACCACTCCGACTCCGGCAAGATTTTTACTCGGGAACTCACAATTGCGCTGATTAGGGTTAAGAATGGCGTCCGCTTCTGGAAGCTCTGTGCCGGGTAAATGATGGTCAGTAATTAAAACTTTAATTCCTGCTTCTTTGGCCGCTTTAACGCCACTGATACTGGAAATACCATTATCAACAGTAATAATCAGATCAGGGCTTTGTTGCTGCGCAAGAGCCACAATTTCCGGAGTTAAGCCATAACCATATTCGAATCGGTTAGGCACAATAAAATCGATATTCTGCATACCCATAGCACGCATGGCCAAGAGTGTTAGCGTCGTACTGGTAGCACCATCAGCATCAAAATCACCCACAATCAATACAGACTGCTGATCCCTAAGAGCCTTTGCCAACAAGTTCACACCCTCAGATAACCCCTTTAGATTATCCGGCTTGGGTAACTTAATCAGGCTTCTATCAAGCTGTTCATCTGAAGTAATGCCTCTCCCCAGATAAATACGCTGTAAAAGTGGCTGAATATCATCACTAAATTGACTATTTTCAAGGTTAGTTATGCGCTGAGTTATTTTAGGGGGCATTTATACAGGAACCTTTTAATTAATGACCTTTTAACTTATGGCTTCTTATACACTGTCTTTTTTGTACAGTATCTTTTTATACAGATTTTTTTGAGGTGACCCTTCGACCTTTGTAAATTTTGACCACAGCCCATTTCAATCCTGATGCGATAAGCTATGATTGAATTCAGCCTATATTGTAAATCAGGCCCCATTACACAACATATATTTATATAAGCATCTATCTATATAAGCTCCAATGTTAATGTTCAAAGCTTATGGATATTAACTAAGCCGACCTGAGAAACACTATGATCAAACATCCTCCATTAAAACACTGGGATCTAGAGCGGGATGCTGAAGGTATCGCCTGGTTAGGTCTGGATCGAGAAGGTGAAACTGTAAATTCTCTCAACAGCGATGTTTTACTGGAATTAGATATTTTGTTGGATAGCCTGGCTATAGACCTTCCCACAGGGTTAGTCATTTTTTCTAAAAAAGACACTGGGTTTATCGCTGGTGCTGATATCCGCGAGTTTGATCAACAGCAAGATCCCGCTGCGGCCAAAGCCGGCATAGAAATGGCCCAGGACCTTTTTGACAAACTAGAACAACTGCCCTGCCCAACCGTCGCATCAATTCAAGGCTTTTGCTTGGGTGGCGGTTTGGAGTTATCACTGGCCTGTGATTACCGCGTTGCTCTCGACAGCGATAGTACTCGCTTAGGGTTTCCAGAGATCCAGTTAGGTATTTTCCCAGGCTTTGGTGGCACAGCACGCAGTATTCGACTCTTGGGTGGTCGCAAAGCTCTGGAGCTAATTCTCTCGGCACGTATGCTCAAGGCTCGAGCAGCAAAATCAATTGGATTAATTGATCAGGTCGTACCCAAACATAGTAGTCTCCGCTGGGTTGCCCGTAAGGCTATTGTACAAAACAGGAAAAGCCGTCCTGTTAGCAGGCTAGAAAAGCTTACCAGCAGCCCTGGTATTCGGCATGCCCTTGCCAAAGTAATGAAAGCCCAGGTTGCCAAAAAGGCTCGACCAGAGCACTACCCTGCTCCTTATGCGCTCATTGACCTATGGTGCAAAGTAGGCAGTAATTTTAATGCCTTACTCGATGGTGAGGCCGAACTCGTCAGTGAACTACTGATGGGAGAAGTCTCAACTAACCTGCGCCGTGTATTTCACCTGCAAGAACAACTTAAAGCGCTGGGTAAAACAGATACTAATACTGGCACCAATACCAATACCACCGACTGGAAAGCCCGTCGAGTACATGTGGTAGGCGCAGGGGTTATGGGTGGAGACATTGCAGCCTGGTGTGCCTTAAGTGGCCTTGAGGTGACTCTTCAGGATAGAGAAATCGACTATGTTGAAGCCGCTATTAAACGCGCAGAAAAGCTATTCAAGCAAAAACTAAGAACACCAGCCCTTCTCTCCGCAGCAAAAGGACGCCTGATAGCAGATGTAGGCGGTCACGGTATTAGTCGAGCCGATGTGATTATCGAAGCTATCTTCGAGAACCTCAAAGCAAAACAACAGCTGTTTACCGATATTGAACAACGGGCACTACCCAATGCTCTATTGGCAACTAACACCTCTGCTATTCCCCTCGCTGAAATCGCAGAGCCTTTAGAACAGCCCGAACGTTTAATAGGTCTGCACTTCTTTAACCCTGTGGCAAAAATGCCCTTGGTTGAAATTGTTCGTGATAGCCACACCCCTGAAAGCGCTATCACAAAAGGCTGCATATTCACTAATCAAATCCGCAAATACCCCCTTCCTGTAAAAAGTGCTCCTGGGTTTTTAGTCAATCGGGTACTAGCGCCCTTCATGCTAGAAGCACTAAACCTGGCAGAAGAAGGCCATAGCATCGCCACCATTGATGAAGCGGCTGAATTATTTGGTATGCCAATGGGGCCAGTAGAAATTGCCGACACCGTTGGCCTCGATGTTGCTGTTAATGTGACCACTAAATTAGCACCTGATAATACTTCAGCTATCCTACAACTCCAGACACTTGTGGATGAAGGCAAGCTGGGCAAAAAAAGTGGCGAAGGCTTTTATCAATGGAAACAGGGTAAGCCCATAAAGGAAAAACCCAGCGACCAAGTAGCCCTCGATATTCTGGGAGAACGATTGATAGAACCTTTATTGGAAGAATGTCAGCGTTGCCTCGAAGAAGGCATTGTCAGCAGTGCGGAGTTACTTGATGCTGGCGTGATCTTTGGCATTGGTTTCGCACCATTTAGAGGTGGCCCTCTCCATTACCTAAACAAGCTAAAACAACACGACGGTTCAAAGCAACAGAGCCACTTAGAAAAACAAAATCATAACGAATCACCTGAATTAGAGATGGGAAAGGAAGGCAACCATGAATAACACCCAGATGATTCGTCCTGTTGCTATCGTAGCAGCCACTCGCACCCCCTTTTGCAGGGCAAACACCTCATACGCCGATCTTAGCAATCTGGATATGTTGTCAACAGCCCTACAGGGTATGGTGGAACAGCATGGCTTAGAGGGAAAGTTGATTGATGAGGTGGTTGCAGGTGCCGTCACTACTCACTCGAAAGACTTTAACCTAGTAAGAGAAGCAGTTTTAAGTACCAAGCTCTCACCATTAACCCCCGGAATTACATTACAGCAAGCTTGTGGCACCAGCCTACAAGCTGCTTTTGGTATTGCTGCAAAAATTGCGACAGGTCATATTGAATGTGGCATTGCAGCTGGCAGCGACACTGCAAGCGATGCCCCTATTGTTTTTTCCAGAAAGTTTACCCAACGGTTAATTAAACTTTCCAAAGCTAAAACTATTAAACAAAAACTGGCGCTCTTTAAAGGGTTTGGCCTGTCAGAGCTCTCCCCTGTTCCCCCATCAATTGCAGAACCCCGCACTGGACTGAGTATGGGGCAGCATTGCGAGTTAATGGCCAAGGAATGGGAAATATCTAGAGCGGCTCAGGATGAATTGGCACAAGCCAGCCATAACCGGGCGGAAGAAGCCTACAATGCGCGATTTTATGATGACCTGCTAACACCTTGTGCAGGTGTGCTACGAGATAACAACCTTCGCTATGACCTAACAGCCGAACGATTGGAAAGGCTTAACCCAGTATTCGATCGATCTGAAAGTGGCACCCTGACTGCAGGAAATAGCACACCGCTAACCGATGGTGCGGCAGCAATATTATTAGCCAGTGAAGAATGGGCTGAAGCCAACAACCTGCCTATATTGGCGAAACTAACTTATATGGAAACAGCCGCTGTAGATTATGTGGCAGGTGAAGGCTTGTTAATGGCACCTACGGTTGCCGTTGCCAACATGCTCTGTAAAGCTGGCCTAAGCCTGCAAAGTTTCTCTCACTATGAAATACATGAGGCATTCGCTGCGCAAGTGCTATGCACGCTCAAAGCTTGGGAATCAGAAGAGTACTGTAGGAATCGCCTGGGTGTTGAACAGGCTTTGGGAACCATTGATAGGAGTAAATTGAATCAGGTTGGCAGCAGCCTGGCTCTAGGTCACCCCTTTGCCGCCACTGGTGCCAGAGTTGTGGGCACTCTGGCAAAACAACTTAATAAGGCGGGCAAAGGCCGGGGATTAATTTCAGTCTGTACTGCTGGTGGTATGGGGGTTGCGGCCATACTGGAAAAGTAAAGTTGGAAAAATAGAGCTGCAAAAATAAGGTTAGCAACCAAGCGACAAAAAGCTAATCGTCGCCATATCCAACAATGTCTAAATATCCACGTTCAATGGCTACTTCAAGGGCATTAGTAGCTTTAACTAATTCCATAAACTCTTCACGGCGTGCCTTCAATCGTTCTGTATTTGGCCCTTTATCTGCAGCCTGATTGGCCATACTCATCAATTCACTAATATATGCAGCACGGGACTTGGCAACCATATCGACAATAGGCTTTAGCTTATCTAGATTAAGGTCTTCAATACTGGCATTTAGTGTTGTTTTGTTAACGTCATACCGATGTTTATCAAGCTCTAGTAACAGACGTTTATTTTGTTCGATAGACATAAGACCTACTCGCTCTGATTACCTACAACCTAGGATAGCTAATCTTAAAAAAACCAACAATTAAAGGTTTAAATTACCTTCAACTACAAGGCACTCATATACCAAAAATTACAATATACGAGAGAATACTATACATGATCTTTAGCCCTCAGCTGGCCCTATTTCTATATCCTGTAATAGTTCGTCAAGAAATAAAGCCACAAGCTCATGACGGCTCGAAACTCTCGCTTTTCGATAAATGGAGTTTGCCTGTGCTTTCACAGTTCCTTCCTTTGCATTCCTCGCCTGAGCAATACCTCCAAAATTTAAACCTTTGACGAGTAACATGGCAACATCTCGTTCCGCTGGCGTCAGTTGCCAGGAAACAAAGAGCTCTTCGATCACACCAGCAAACTCACCAGATGCTATTCGTACTTGAGCATTAATTTTTTCGTGCTTACGTAAAAGCCTGACCAACTCCAATATATGAAAACTGAATGCAGAAACGGATATGATTACAACGAAAATCTCCAACCCAAGGTGCAGCTTCCCACCAGGAAAATCATTACCAAAAAATAAATCACCTGCAACATCCATAGCAAAAAAAGCTATACAAACTGTTGATAATGCAAGCCCAACCCACAGGGTCAGGAAATCCCGGGACATCCCAGCTCCAACCAGACGATAATTTTTTTCGTTCGCGGACATGTATCTCCTCAATTCAGTTTCTTCTTTCCTGTCACCATAGCAGAAATAAGATTGGTCCTTGCTCTAAAACTTTCTATCAAGACTCCGGCTACATGGACAGCTACGCTGACCAGTAAGTATGTAACAAAGACTTCATGAATATCTTCCATTGTTTCACTACCCCAGAAATAATCCGTTGTCATGAAATGGCCTGTTAGGCATATAACGGCAAGGGTTAAGAGAAGATTGAAGATCATTAATGCACCAAGTGGGTTGTGCCCAAGGTTTGCATGGTTATCAGCCAATTTAGATTTTGAAGGCTTAGAGGCTGAAATTAATTCTGACACATGTTCTTTTAGCTTTGCCCGAGTGGGGAAAAATGTCGAAAACCGTGCATATCTTGAACCTATAAATCCCCAAACCACGCGAACCACCAAGAGCACAGCAACAGAGTATCCCAAAAATTCATGGATCGAACCCTCATCAAGAATAGTGGAATTAATCAAAACTACTGTTACGGTGAACCAATGACAGATTCGAACCACAGGATCCCAAACCTTTACTTCGACCATGATGACTACCCTGTTTAATGTTTAACTTAAGACATTAACTAAGCGGTCAGTAATGGCCGTCAAATAGACCGCCATTACCAACTCTTTCAGTCTTCTTTGATTTTCGTAATCTCCAACGTGGCTGGATTGATAAAGACCTCAAATTTTTTGCCATTCTTCTTGGTATAAAGTTCGTAGCAACCATCTTCAACCTTAACCTTTCGAACCTCATACCCTTTTGCCACCAAAACGGCTTTTGCTTCATCCTTCGTCTTCCACTCAAATTCTGGGCCGCTGTCACATTCGTAGCTCGAAGCAACAACACTTGAACTCATGCCAATAGCAACTAACCCTGTTAGTGCAGCCTTAATTAGGTCATTCATTTTTTTAGCTCCTTCATTTGCAGTTGTTTTGTAATACAAAATAATGATGGGCTTATATTGCGATCTAAACCATCAACTTAGAGCCATAAACAATGGGCTTATATCAATGGTTTAGGTGATTAATGCTGTGGATATTAAGAAGAATTGAGGTAAAACTAAGGTATAGCGGTGAGGTAAAACTCAATGCTGACTTTTACTACTGATGTTAGGGCTTACTAAAAAACTAGCTTTGAAAACTACTTTAACACTAGAGCACAGCCATCAAAGCTAATACCTTGCCAACCTGACTGAATAAAATTTCGGATATTTTGGTGGTCATCTCCATCGGGGTTACCCAACACATCATGACGATAATAATCACCAAAGCAGTGAAGTGTTTGCTCTTCACTTAAATTGTTCAAACGACCAAAAGCAAAAATTTTGCAGGAACCATTATTTTGCCCCGCCTCATTTTTGGCATCACCATTGGTAAATGCTGTTTCAATGAAAGAATAATTTTCTTCGATAACAGAAACCGTATCATCAAAGCTAACGGTTTCTGGAGATGTACCCAAGGTTTCCAAAAAAGAAGAGAGAGACATACTTAACCCTTATA
>JAJFKD010000093.1 GCA_021773405.1 Porticoccus sp. | reverse complement strand
CAAGCTAAAACCTAAACGCTTGCCACGAAGAATGAGCATTAATTTGGTTCGGTCTGCAGGAGAATAAATTCTGGTTTGGCCCTGACGTTTAGGGGAAATTAATCCTATGTCTTCATAGTGTCTGATACTTCTGGTAGTGATGTCCAACTCTCGAGATAGCTCAGTAATACTAAATATGTTTTGAATAGTCTGTTTCTGGTTCATATACAGTCCCAAATGCCTTACGTTCAATTACTTGTTTAATATATAGTTTACATTTACGTAAACGTAAAGTTTGGAGGGTGGGCTTAGACTATAAGCTAAAGGTTAAAAAGGCTGGAAGTGGGAAAGGGAGGTGGAAAAAGGTTTATAGATTGCGAGTTAAGAGAGCCAATTGTTGATTGACTAGCTGTTCTCCACTTTCGTGAAGTTTATCGACTCTAAATAATGGGCTGTCATCGGCCAATGGAGAAATATTGATATCCTCCAATGCCTCATGTTCGCTGGTATTTTTATTCAATAGTATTTCCCCATTGACGGCCTTTTCGAGGAGGTTTTGCAGAGTTTTTACTTCCTCTTGAAGAATGCGTTCGTTAAGAAGTTGTGAGCTGGAGAGCTCCAGTTCACCGTGTGAGATGGCGCTGGCCAGTTCTAATTGAACACCTTGTTTGTCCAATAGCTGTTTGCTGAGTGATTGTATGGCTGTTGCACAATAAAGTGCTCGTAAGGGATGGTCGCTATTCTTATCTTCACCCGTAAACTCTAGATAGATACTGCATCGGTCTGCATCGAGCCTTGTTCCACCATAGAGAGCGGCAGCATCATTGATCAAAAAATCCAGTTGCGTCATAACAGACTCAAAATGTTCCCTGTTAACGAGACTTTCTAATCTGGGTAGGTTTTTACATACCATGGCAAGTAGGGCGTAGTTCTTGTTCCCTGTGTTTGCGACCTCTTTGTTGCAATCTCTGGTTGCAAGTAAGGGCTCCACACGAAACTCCAGAGAACTGAGTTCATCCATGCCATCGGGCGTATCACCAGGTAAACGTTGGGTAATTTGGCTAAGGCGATTTGAGAAATTTTTCCCTGCTTTTATAGAGACAAAAACTAAGGCGGCCGTAATAACACACCACAGAAATATGAATGTTAATCTGAGTGTTTTCAGTGGTGCTGCAAAAAAATGTTGGTCGAGGTGAACGGTGGCATAGCCTGCTATAGCATTTTCTATGGTAATAGAGCTGCGATATACGTCTTTATCTTTTGTGATATTTGATGGACGTTGAGATTCAACGAGTAAGTGGTTTGTTGCGTCGTAGACAGCAGCGTGCTTAATACCTTCAGTGTTTGCTGTTTCGTCGACTTCAACTTGCATACTTAATGTATCTTGTTGAATCATCGGGTCGTGCACACTTTTGGCAAGCTGGGTGGATATTGCTTGGCCAAAATGATTTTGTTGTTCTGTACTAATGGTGTTGAGTTGAAATCCAAGGGTAACGGCAAGAAGAGAACCTGCTACCAAAGAAAAAATAAGTGTGAGGAGGGGCAGCTTTTTGGCAAGGGGTTTTTTTATGGTGCCCATTCTTAATTTAGCCCACAGGGTTTGATTAATGGTTTTGTTTAATCGTCCATTCTATCTTATTCACTGCTCTCCTATAATACCCACTTATGCAATTTCTAGCGTCAAAATTACAGCTTCACTAAAAGTGTAGCTTCGCTGAAACCATTTATGCATTTTGAAATAGGATCAAATGTGAGAGAAATTCTACTTATCAATGTGTCAGGAGAGGATAAGCCTGGTATTACTCGTGCTGTGTCAGAGGTTTTGGTAGCACACAATTGCGATATTCTTGATATTGGGCAGGCGGTTATACATGACAATTTAAACCTAGGTATGCTGGCGAAAATACCTGAGGGTCAGGAGGTTGCATTAGTCCAGAACGAAATTTTTTCTAGCCTTAATGCCATGGATACGAAGGTAAGGTTCCAGTCTATTTCAGAACAAAGCTATGAGCATTGGGTTGGCCAGCAAGGTAAGCCGCGTCATATTGTGACGTTACTGGCTCGTAGGGTGACGGCAGAAAATATTGCACGTGTAACGACAATCACTGTCGACCAAGGGTTAAATATCGATAAGATTACACGGCTTTCTGGTCGTGTTCCCCTTGAACACATCGATGATAATAGTAAGTCTTGTGTGGAGTTTTCTCTCCGTGGTGTGCCCAGCGATATGTCTGCATTGAGGGCATCTTTGCTGGAAATGTCCAGTGATATGGATGTAGACGTTGCCTATCAGGAAGACAATATCTATCGCCGCAATCGCCGTTTAGTGGTGTTTGATATGGACTCCACATTAATTGATGCGGAAGTCATTGATGAGTTGGCAAAAGAAGCAGGTGTTGGCGAGCAAGTGGCAGCAATTACTGAATCAGCCATGCGGGGTGAACTTGATTTTAAAGAGAGCTTTGCAAAGCGTATGGCGTTATTGAAAGGCCTTGATGAGTCAGTATTGGAGGGAGTAGCTGAACGCTTACAGCTGACGGAGGGGGCTGAATCACTTATTTCTACCTTGAGGCGGTTGGGGTACAAGACGGCAATTCTATCTGGTGGTTTTGATTACTTTGGTCGTCGGATTCAGAAAAAATTGGGCATGGATTATGTCTATGCCAACCAGTTAGAAATTGTGAATGGTAAGGTCACGGGTAACGTCACGGGTGAAGTTGTCGATGGTGCCCGCAAGGCTCAATTATTGCGTGAGATTGCTGAGCGAGAAAAAGTCGACCTCGAACAGGTTATTGCTGTTGGCGATGGAGCAAATGATTTACCCATGTTGAGCATCGCCGGTCTCGGTATTGCTTTTAGAGCGAAGCCGTTGGTGAAGGCGACGGCTAGGCAGTCTATTTCCAAGCTGGGTTTAGATGGTATTTTGTATCTGATGGGTTTCAGCGATCGAGATACTTCCCATTGGGAATAGATACTGGTTAATGATCAAAAGTAGGTCAGTGGTCTAAAGTAAAAAGCCAGGGTATATACCCTGGCTTTTTTGTTAGGTCTGCAAGCGCTTTAATTTTCAGCGCTGAAGTCGTAATTCATTACCCGGGTAGGCGGTTGTAAGAAATGGCCTTGGATATAATGGACACCACAACCCCAAAGAGTTGGAATCATATTAGCCCGTTCAACAAAAGGAACAATGATATTTTCATTTTCGCTTTTTAGTAGGCTAATCAGGTTTTCGACTTCCGCCATATTGGCTTCTTTTTCATAGGCTTTTTCGATAATGACACTGTCAAATTTTACAAAATTTACAGATAACTTTTGCAGCAGTTTCATGGGTTCAATGGCAAGCCCAAAATGGGATAGGGCAACGTCTCCATTGATTTTACTAAGCTCTTTTATCAGCTCAACGGAATGGTGGAATTGTCGGGCTACATCAATTTCACGTAGTTGGAAGATAATTTGTTTCGGTGATATACCTGATGCTTTTAACGCTGTTTTTAACCAGGGAATAAAGCCTTCGTCGGCAATCGTATGTCCGCTTATATTGATAAACAGGCGTGTGGCTGGATCAGATTTTAACTTTTCCGTCAGCGCTTTTATGGCTTCTAAAATAACGCAGTGGTCAATTTCAATGGCCGTTGGTGTTTTAAACACCTTGGCAATAAAGTCCTCGGGAAGGTCGTTTTCAAGTGCTTCGGGTTTAACCTGCATGAGGACTTCGTAAAATTCTTCCTGGGAACCATGAAGTGGAATTACTGGTTGATAGAGAAGCTCAAACTGCTTTTCGTCCAGGAGTAATTGGGCGTGACCCTCTACATCATCTTCTGCCAGTGTTGGGCCGATGCCTGTCTCAGATAATTTGGCACCATTGGCAAAATCAGTGCTGTTACCTTCAGCATATAAGTCGAGTAGTGCAGTTCGCGCACGGTCAATACAGCATTCGGGGGTGGCAACGGCTTCATTCACAACAGAAACACCAATGCCTAATGTGAGAGAGAAAGTTAGGTCTTCCAATTCAAACATATGGCTATCAACGGCTTCGCAGAGGTGGCTGGCAAGCATTAATCCTGCATCGGCACTTGTGTTCGGTACCACCATGATAAAGCTGTCTTCAGTAAAGCGATTTAGTGAATGGTTATCTTTTGTTTCTGTATCTATTTTTTCCAGTAGTTGAGCTACCAGTTCTTCAACTTTTTGAATACCTATCTCACTTTGTATACTTATATAGCGGTCGATAGTGATATATAAAAGTGCAGAGGTATTATGTTTTTGTGCTGCCTGTCGAATAGTTGCATTGATGAGTTCAATGACTTTGTTTCGTTGAATACCGATAGAACTAGATGTATTTGTACTTATTTCGATTGGGGTGCCGCCCTGACCTTCAAGGAAGTCTCTAGCGATAAGAAATTCGAGAGCAGGTTCTCCTTGGTAGTCTACCTTAGATATTTTGGCTTCAATGGGTACAGGGATTTCATCACCAGTCATACCAGTGAAATTAATTGTTTTGTTAGGAATTTCTTCATCCGCTTCAATGGGTCGAAGGTACTCTTTTAGGTTTTCTTGTTCTTCAGTTGCGAGAGTATCAATGACAGGCATACATAACATGCCTTCGGAATTTACATAGCCAAATAATTGCGCATAACTATCGTTGGTGTAGAGATAGGTTCCTTCCTGAACAATGGCGATAGCATCGATAGAGCTTCCAAGCAGTCTGTCGCATCGGCTCTCTGAGTCGCTATACAATCGGCGACTTTGACGTAAACGGCGTCTTTGTTCCAAGTCGTAGAGAGTCCGTGCGATAACTAATAACAAACGTTGATCTTCATCCATAGGGATGACGTCGGCGGCACCAAAACGGAGCCCCTCAACTATTTTAGACGGATCATGTTCTTCAGTAATAAGGATGACCGGCGTGTCCAAATTGAGCTTTCGGATAGTGGTAAAAATAGATTTGACGGGAACATCATTGCCGTCAAATTGTGCAATGATCAAATCCCAGGCTTTGTTTTCTAGTAGTTTGGAGAGCACTTCCGTTTTGTTCACATGCTTAGATTCAGCGCGATAGTTAGCGTTACGTAGTAGGCTGACTACGCGATTGGCCTCTTCGAAACTGTCATGTGCCAAAAGGAGTTTCAGGGAATTATCTACTGCCATCTTGTTTAAATTCTCGTATGTACTTGAATTAGTTTGTTTTGTTCTATGACAAATTACCTACTTATTATAAAGCAATGTTGGGCTAGGGCTACTGTATCCCTATTACGCTGTTTAGCCCATAGCCAATGTTTGTGAGCTAGTCCTATTTTTAAGCAATTTTATGCCTTCATGAATTGCTCGAAGTGATATAGATCAGGTGTTTAAGGGTATCAATAGGTGCTGCTTCTATGGGGAGTATTCTCTACATAAAAGGCACTTTATTTATAGAAGGGGTACTTTATTGGGATGGTCAGGCATTTCACGCACCAGTTTTGGCACAAGGTAGCCTGGCAATTGTGCCGTGAGCTTGGTGATGAGTTGTTTTGCTCGTTGATCTGTTACCTCAAAATGTGCGGCACCTTTCACCTTGTCTAGTTGGTGAATATAGTAGGGCAAAACACCCATTTGGAAGAGCTTTTCGCTTAGTGCCTGTAGAGTCTCTACCGAGTCATTAATACCGGATAATAAAACCGTTTGATTGAGTAGCGTAACACCGGCGTTGGCTAGTTTTTTCAAAGCACTTCCTACATGTGAATCTAATTCATTGGGGTGATTGCTGTGAATAACCAACGATGTTAGTAGATCTGTCGATGTGAGCCAGTGTAAGCAATGATCGGTAATTCGGTCTGGAATAACGATGGGGAGTCTGGTGTGTACCCTAAGGCGCTTAACGTGTTTTATTTGTACAATTTCTTCAGTCAGCCACAGCAGCTGTTTATCACTGGCGGCAAGGGGGTCGCCACCGCTATAAATGACTTCGGTAATTGAGTCGTCCCCAGCAATATAATCCAGTGCCTGTAGCCACTCATTTCGCCCTGGTTTGTTATCTTGATAAGGAAAGTGACGTCGAAAGCAGTAGCGGCAATTAATTGCGCAGTTAGGGCTGACGATTAATAGAACCCGACCATGATATTTATGAATCAATCCAGGTATGGGGTTGGCTGTTTGCTCACTAAGGGGGTCTGCGGTATACCCCGGTGCTCCACTCAACTCTTCTTTTAAGGGCAGGATTTGCAATAGTAGCGGATCATTGATGTCTCCTTTCTTTATCCGCTGTAAATAAGCCATAGGAACTCTTAACGGAAAGTCCTGGTTGGCAGCCAATGCTTGATCTAATAACGATTCTTTTAAAAGAGCACCTGATTCAAAGGTGCCTGCTTTAAAACTGTCTAGTTCGAGAAGGTGGAGTAACTCTTTGGGGTCCCTAATGCTGCCTGCCAGTTGTTCTTGCCAGGTTAGACTATCCACAGATGCAACAGAACGAGTTATCATGGCGGCTCTTTTTACTTAGAATTAATAATGAAAATATTTTATCGAATCATTTATTCCGAGAGTCTTATCTCGAATAACTGAAGCAACTTCCAAATATTGAGAAAACAATGGCTAACTATTCTACCAATGAATTTCGCTCCGGTCTGAAAGTAATGCTGGATGGCGATCCATGTTCCATCGTGGAAAATGAATTTGTAAAGCCTGGCAAGGGCCAGGCCTTTAATCGCGTGCGCATGCGTAACCTGAAAACAGGTCGTGTATGGGAGCGAACCTTCAAGTCAGGTGAATCCCTAGAGGGTGCTGATGTGATGGATACTGATATGCAGTATCTCTATAACGATGGTGAAAACTGGCACTTTATGGAGCCAGACACCTTTGAGCAGCACCAAGCAGATGAAAAAGTGGTGGGTGAAACGGCTAAATGGCTGCGTGAGCAAGATACTGTTGTTGTGACCTTATACAATGGTGCTCCATTAGCAGTTGCTGCGCCTAACCATGTTGAGCTGGAAATCGTCGATACTGATCCAGGTTTAAAAGGTGATACCGCGCAAGGCGGCACCAAACCAGCGACTTTG
This sequence comes from Porticoccus sp., assembly GCA_021773405.1. Lineage (GTDB taxonomy): Bacteria > Pseudomonadota > Gammaproteobacteria > Pseudomonadales > Porticoccaceae > Porticoccus. Next base: position 8,808 of record JAJFKD010000093.1, on the reverse strand, counting down.
AGTACAGGCGCTGTGATTAAGGTGCCTTTATTCTTGAATATTGGTGAAGTGGTTAAAGTGGATACCCGAACTGGGGAGTACTTAAGCAGAGCCTAATTTAACTAGATTCTGTTTAAGCTAGAAATGAATAAGGGTGGCTTTTGCCGCCCTTATTACGTTAAGACTTTGGTGTTTATATGATGAGTTGGGAACCAACAGCAACTTTGGAAACACTCCGTTTCCGAGCAGAATGTTTGTCTCGCATTAGGCAGTTTTTTGAAACGGCTGGTGTGATGGAAGTGGATGTTCCTGTGTTAGCAATAACTGGTGTGACTGATTTGCATATAGATTGTATTTCGGCTCAGGTGCAGGTGGAAGGGAAGGAAGAAACTCAGTACCTGCAAAGCTCTCCTGAGTATTATATGAAGCGACTTTTGGCTGCGGGACATAGTGCTATTTATTACTTGGGTAGGGCGTTTCGCCAAGGTGAATCAGGGCAAAAGCATCGGCCAGAGTTTACGATGTTGGAATGGTATCGTCCCGGTTGGGATGAATATCAGTTAATGAATGAAGTCACGCAACTCATGCAGCATTTAGGATTGGAGACAGAATCGTCACAAACCTTATGTTATTCGGAAATCTTTGAGCAGATTACAGGGTTGAATCCGCATCAGACACCGTTGTTAGAAATACAGGCATTAGCTTCTACCCTTGCTGGTAATGATTTTTCTGAGGAAGGCCGTAGCACCTGCCTTGATCTTATTTTTAGTCTTGCTGTAGAACCAAAGCTACCTGCGGGGCTGGTATTTGTTCATGATTATCCTTCCTGCCAGTCTGCATTGGCTCGGCTGGGTCAAGACAGCGATGGCAATACGGTTGCTCGCCGCTTTGAAGCCTATTTTAATGGAATGGAATTGGCGAATGGATATTATGAACTTACTGACCCTGTTGAAATGAAATCCCGTTTTGATGCAGATATTGCACTTCGGCATGCATCGGGGAAACCTCCAATGGCGATGGATGCTAATTTGCTGGCTGCCATGGATTCGGGGTTGCCTGTCTGTGCGGGTGTTGCTCTAGGGGTGGATAGGTTATTAATGCAATTGCTGGATATTGATGATATTGCTCGTGTAACTTCTTTTGGTTCGACAGGCCTTGGAAATGCAGGGTGATACCTTGAGCTCTGAAACAGAAAATTCAGGATTACCCCCGATTATTTTTCTGATGGGCCCAACAGCCACAGGAAAAACGGACTTGGCTGTAGCGCTGCGTGATCATTTGCCTGTGGAGTTAATAAGCGTTGATTCAGCATTGGTTTATCGTGGCTTAGATATTGGTTCAGCCAAACCTGAACCAGAGCTGTTGGCCAAAGTGCCCCATCGTTTGATTGATATTCGTGATCCTGTTGAGTCTTATTCAGCCGCAGACTTTGCCCATGATGCTCGACGTGAAATACAAGAGATTACAGCCTCTGGCAGGATTCCGCTCTTTGTAGGTGGAACCATGTTGTATTTCAAAGCATTGCTAGATGGGTTGGCAGATAGTCCTCCTGCTGATGCTGAGATTCGTCAGGAGATAGAGAAAGAAGCTGCTGAAAAAGGATGGTCTTTTTTGCATCAACAGCTTGCTCTTATTGATCCTGAAACCGCAGCCCGATTACACCCAAACCACTCCCAGCGGATTCAGCGAGCTTTGGAGGTGTACCGATCCTCGGGTAAAACCTTGTCGGCATTTCAGCGTGAACAAAAAGAAAGTGGGAGTGAGCTGGGGCCTATCGAGGAAGATTATCAACTGACCCAAATCGCATTAATACCAGAAGACAGGTTGGTTCTGCATCAGCGTATTGAGCAACGCTTTAATGCAATGTTGCAGCAGGGATTTGAAGAAGAGGTGAAGAAATTATATCGGCGAGGCGATTTACAGCCGGATTTACCTGCTATACGTGCCGTAGGGTACCGACAGATGTGGCAGTATTTGTCGGGAGAACTAACCTATACTGAAATGGTGCATAAGGGAGTGGTAGCGACTAGGCAATTGGCCAAACGTCAGCTTACATGGTTAAGAAAATGGCCTGATTTACATGAAATACACATAGACTACAGTGAAGATAATGGTGTTATTTTTGATAAAATGCTAACTAATTGCTTGAAAATATTGAAAAACGTACCCATATACAATAATACAAGCCAGTAGTATGATGAGTTGCTTTGTGTGTAACAGCAGGTTTCGCCAATTTTTTTGATTTAACTTATTGTTTTTTGGCGGTTTATTTTTTTATATAAGATCCCTTAGTTTAGGAGAGCTACGATGTCAAAAGGGCATAATCTACAAGACCCTTTTCTTAATGTGTTACGAAAAGAGCATATTCCCGTGTCAATATTCTTGGTCAATGGGATTAAATTACAAGGACAAATTGAGTCCTTTGATCAGTTTGTGATTCTGCTAAAAAACACAGTGAGTCAAATGGTTTATAAACATGCCATTTCAACTGTCGTGCCTTCTCGTCCCGTTCGTTTGCCTATGGCTGTTCCTGGTGCGCCAGGTGAAGGCCTGGAAGGCGAGGAATAGGGAGCACTGATTGTTTTTTGACCGCCCTGATTCCGGTGAGCTCGCTGTCCTGGTACACCTTGATTTAGCCAGTGAAAATGAACCGGAAGACCCCAGGGAGTTTGAAGAGTTGGTCCTCTCCGCAGGAGGGGACCCAGTAACACTAGTTTCTGGTTTTCGTAGCTCCCCACACCCCAAATATTTTGTCGGTACCGGCAAGGTGGAAGAACTATGCCGGGCCGTTAAAGAGAATTCGGCTGGCTTGGTTATTTTTAATCATAATTTATCCCCCAGTCAGGAACGTAATCTAGAACACGAATTAAAATGCCGTGTGTTGGATCGCACGGGATTAATCCTAGATATTTTTGCTCAACGGGCGCGTACCCACGAAGGTAAATTACAAGTAGAGCTGGCTCAGTTGCAGCATATGTCCACACGACTCGTTAGAGGTTGGACTCACCTAGAACGCCAAAAAGGCGGTATTGGTTTGCGCGGACCAGGTGAGACTCAGTTGGAAACTGACCGTCGGTTATTGCGAGGGCGAATTAAATCTATTCTTAAACGATTGGAAAAAGTACGCCGCCAGCGCGATCAAGGGCGTCGTGCGCGTAATCGTGCTGAAATACCTACAGTATCGTTAGTGGGTTATACCAATGCTGGTAAATCCACATTGTTTAATCGTGTCACTGAATCAGAAGTTTATGCTGCGGATCAACTGTTTGCCACGTTGGATCCGACCATGCGGCGCATTGAGCTGGATGATGTTGGCCCAGCTATTTTGGCTGATACTGTAGGATTTATCAGTCACTTGCCCCACAAATTGGTGGAAGCATTTCATGCTACGTTGGAAGAAGCAGCTAGTGCTTCATTGCTGTTACATGTTGTCGATGCGCACAGTGAAGAGCGGCATATTAATATTCAGCGAGTAAATGAAGTACTGGAAGAAATTGGTGCCGTTGAATTACCTACATTGACGATATTTAACAAAATCGATTTGCTAAACACTGAGTTACCAAATAGGGTCCCTCCACGAATTGATCGTGATTCCCGGGATAAGCCCGTTGCTGTTTGGTTGTCAGCCCAAACCGGTGAAGGCTGCGAGCTATTATTACAGGCGATATCTGAATTACTCGCGGATGAAATGGTCTGTGATACGTATTTGCTAACACCGGCCATGGGTAGATTAAGAGCAATGTTGTATCAGAGTAATGCTGTGGTGTCAGAATCACCAACAGAGAGCGGGGATCTGCATTTAAGCATACGTATTCCGCGATCAGATTTTTTAAGATTATTGAAAACTGAAAATATGACCCAAGATCAGCTGAAGGTTGTTGATAAGGTTGTAGATCAACAGATAGATCCAGATCAGCATTTTGAATCAGATCAAAAAATTGCTTAGTGAGTTTATAGTCCTAATAACAGCACGACTTGCATTATCAATAAACGGCTATGGTAAATAAACGACTGCCGTTTTAGATCTATTTATTGCGATGGAAACAATAGTATTTCATGTGCGGCTTGATACAATCACCAGCCGTTGAATAACACTTAGAGTATGTGGAGAACACTATGGCCTGGAATGAACCCGGTGGCGGCAAAGATCCCTGGGGCGGCAACAATGGTGGCGATGGTCCACCAGACCTTGATGAGGCGTTGCAGAAGCTCCGTTCACGTATGGATAAAATCTTTGGTGGCTCAGGTGGCAATAGCGGCGGCTCCAGCGGTTCCAGCAAAAGTCTGGTAAGTATTATTCTCATTGTTCTGGTTTTGGGCTGGGGCATGATGGGTTTTTATCAGGTGGATGAAAAAGAACAGGCCGTTGTTCTCCGTTTGGGTAAATATCTCGATACAGTGGATGCTGGTCTTAACTGGAATCCTCCGTTAGTGGACAGTGTTACCAAAGTTCGTGTGACTGAAGAGCGTCAATATTCTAGTCGTGGGCATATGCTCACTGAAGATGAAAATATCGTTGAGTTACCACTTACAGTTCAATACAACATCAGCAACGTTAAAGATTTTGTTCTTAACGTAAAAACGCCAGAAGTTAGTTTGCGCCAAGCAACAGACAGTGCCTTGAGGCATGTGGTGGGTAGCAGTAAGTTGGATGAAGTTGTTTCCACCGGTCGTTTGAAAATTGGTGATGAAGTTAAACTGCGCTTACAAACCTACCTTGATAACTACGGCACAGGTATTCATGTCCGTAAGATTAACATTCAAGAGGCGAAGCCACCTTCTGAAGTGAAGGAAGCCTATGATGACGTGATCAAGGCTAGAGAAGATCAGGAAAGACTGATTAATGAAGCCCAAGCTTATTCTAATGGAATCATCCCTGAAGCCCGAGGTAAGGCGCAACGGATGATTGAGGAATCTAATGCTTATAAAGAGCAAGTAGTAGCTGAGGCTGAGGGTGAATCAAAACGTTTTGAATCATTGCTCACAGAATATCAAAAAGCTCCGGAAGTCACTCGCCAACGTTTATATTTGGATGCCATTCAAAAAGTTATGAGTAATAGCTCTAAAGTTTTGATTGATGTGGAAGGCGGTAACAATATGTTGTACCTGCCATTAGATAAAATCGTTCAATCAGGTGCGAACCGTAGCCAGTCTTCATCTTCCAGCGATGTAGATGTTAATAGAATTGCTGATGAAGTAATTAACAAGTTGCGCCGGGAAAATGCACCTAGTACCAGATCAAGAGGAGTTCGCTAATGACTACTCGCTCAACAGGATCATTGGTTCTTTTAGTCATTCTTTTACTTTTGGCTAGTAGTACTCTTTATGTTGTTCAAGAAACGGAAAAAGCCGTTAAATTGCGCTTTGGTCGTTTGATTCAGACAGAAATTCCTCCAGGGTTGCATGTCAAAATACCTATTGCGGAGAAAGTCCGTAAGTTTGATGCACGTGTTCTCACACTTGATGCAGAGCCTGCCAGCTTTTTTACCATTGAGAAAAAACGTCTAATAGTAGATGCCTTCTCAAAATGGAAAATTGTTGATGTTGATACGTACTATCGTTCGACAGGCGGAAATGAAGCTGTTGCCCAAGACCGTTTAGCGAGTCGTATTAACGATGGCCTGCGAAACCAGTTTGGTGAACGAACGCTTCATGAGGTGGTATCCGGTGAGCGTGATCAATTGATGAAACACATTACAGAGAGTTTGAATACGACCGTGCGTCAATCTCTGGGTGTTGAAGTGGTTGATGTGCGAGTCAAGGGTATTGATCTTCCTTCAGAGGTAAGTGAGCAGGTATATCGTCGAATGAAGGCTGAAAGGGATAAGGAAGCCCGTGAACTTCGTTCCAAGGGTAAAGAGCAAGCGGAAAAAATTCGTGCAGATGCCGATCGTCAAAGAACCATTTTATTGGCCAATGCCTACCGTGATGCAGAGCAAACTCGTGGTGAAGGTGATGCGTTAGCTACGGCTACTTACGCGGATGCTTATAATAAAGATTCAGAGTTCTATTCATTCATGCGCAGCCTGAATGCTTATAAAGAAGCATTCTCTAATAAGGGGGATGTCATGTTGGTTGACCCTGACAGTGATTTCTTCCGTTATCTAGGGAGCCAGAAAGGCGAGAAATAACACTTTTGTTTAATAAAGGATTACTTCTGAATAAACACTGCTTTGTTGTTGTGTAGTTAGAGTAAAACTACCGCACTTTTAATGACCATATAGACGACATAAAAGTGCGGCAACAAAGTAGAGACAGTGGTAGAATTCCGTAACCGGGGCAACCCGGTTTTTTTATGACTGTAAAAGTGTGGATCAAGAGCGCCCCCAACATTGGTTAATCATAAGTGGTTAGCAACAAGAGTAAGGTGTGATTAATGTCAGCAGATTCAGTGTGGCTAGATTTAGCCAGAGCTTTTTTCCTGATGTTGGTGCTAGAGGGCATCATGCCATTTTTAGCACCAAGCCGTTGGCGTAATATGGCGGCACTCCTGGCCCAAATTGATGACCGCAGCATGCGAAGAATGGGTTTATTCAGTATGCTTTTGGGTGCAGGTGCTTTGTACTTTATTAATGGCTAAGAGTATTAATAGCTAAGTATAAATAAGAGTTATGAACAAATAGGTAAATGTGATGACTGTCGCTGATCGCTGGCTGTTGCCAGATGGTATTGAGGAAATTCTTCCCAATCAGGCTTTCCGTGTAGAAAGTCTGCGTCGTCAGGTGCTCGACTTGTACCATAGCTGGGGTTATGACCTAGTCATTCCGCCCCTTGTAGAATTTACTGATTCGCTGTTGAGCGGTACAGGCTCAGACTTGGATCTGATGACGTTTAAAGTAACGGATCAACTCAGTGGTCGGATGATGGGTATTCGTGCTGATATGACTCCACAGACTAGCCGAATGGATGCACACAGTTTAAGGCGAAATGGCCCCAGCCGTTTGTGCTATACCGGCACAGTTTTGTATACCAAACCTCGCTATCCATTGGCGAGTCGCTCCCCCATTCAAATTGGGGTGGAGTTGTACGGTGAAGCTGGTTTAGATGCTGATATCGAAGTGATCAGTCTTATGGTGGAAACCTTGCGATTAGCAGGGTTGGAAAAGCCCCAGTTAGACCTTGGGCATGTCGGTATTTACGGTAATTTGCTGGAAGAGGCCGAACTGACAAAAGAACAGGAATCCGAATTATTTGATTTGCTACAAAGTAAATCAGTGCCGGAATTAAATACCTGGGTTACACAAAATATTGAAGAGCAGACGATTGCTAAGTGGATATTGGCACTGGTTGATCTTGCTGGTGATGAATCTGTACTTGATCGCGCCCGAGAATTATTTACCGATGCCCCGGCCGAGGTTGAGCTGGCACTTGATGAATTACAGGCTGTCGTCGATGCCCTTAAAGTAAGTAGTCCTGATGCAAAATTATACTTGGATTTGAGTGAGTTGCGTGGCTATCACTATCATACTGGTGTAGTGTTTGCTGCCTATGCTCCAGGTGTTGGGCAGGCTATTGGCAATGGTGGTCGTTATGATCATGTCGGTGAAGCTTTTGGACGGTCGCGACCAGCAACCGGCTTTAACATGAGTCTACAAGCCCTTGTTCAGTGTTCCATGGCTCATAATGATGTTAGTCATCTTCCAAGCGGTATTTACGCGCCGGTTACTGAAGAGGCCGCATCAGGCCAACAAAAAGCCATTGCAGAATTAAGAAAAAATGGCGAAAGAGTCGTCTGTGGTTTTCCAGGCCAGCAGCCTGATTACCAAGAGCTGCATTGTGATCGTCAGTTACTGTTACAGAATGGCGAGTTTAAAGTAACCGCTATTTAGCCGAATCTATTTAGGTAGTATTTTAGGTAGTTTAAATCTTCATTTTTTAGGTTAGAGATATCAGATGGGTAAGAATGTCGTAGTGCTTGGCACCCAATGGGGTGATGAAGGCAAAGGTAAAATTGTCGATTTGCTAACGGACCAAGCCAGTGTAGTAGCTAGGTTTCAAGGTGGCCATAATGCCGGTCACACCTTAGTGATTGATGGTAAGAAAACGGTATTACATCTGATACCTTCCGGTATTCTTCGTGACAATGTTACCTGCCTTATTGGTAATGGTGTGGTGTTGTCACCAGAGGCCTTATTAAAAGAAATGGCAGAGCTCCATGAGCAGGGAGTGCCGGTTCGTGAAAGGTTAAGAATTTCACCTGCTTGCCCATTGATTCTACCTATTCATATTGCCTTAGATCAGGCCCGTGAGCGCGCCCGCGGCAGTGCAAAAATAGGTACTACAGGCCGGGGTATTGGGCCAGCTTATGAAGATAAAGTAGCCCGTCGTGGTTTGCGTGTGGGAGACATGTTTAATCGTGAACAATTTGCTTTAAAGCTAAAAGAATTGATGGATTATCATAACTTTATGCTGACCTCTTTTTATAAAGAGGATGCCGTAGATTATGAAGATACCTTGGCTAAAGCTATCGCTTGGGCCGATGAAATTGAGCCCATGGTTGATGATGTTACCAGTGTGCTACACAGTACCCGTGAAAACGGCGATAACATTATGTTTGAGGGTGCTCAAGGATCATTGCTTGATATTGACCATGGCACTTATCCTTTTGTTACGTCTTCTAATACCACTGCCGGTGGTACAGCGACTGGTAGCGGGTTTGGCCCACTGTATTTGGATTATGTCTTGGGTATTACCAAGGCCTACACCACCCGTGTTGGCAGTGGTCCGTTTCCCACTGAGCTCACCGATGACATCGGCAAGTATCTGGGCGAGCGCGGTCGTGAGTTCGGGGCCACGACCGGACGCCAACGTCGCTGCGGCTGGCTGGAT
>JAJFKD010000092.1 GCA_021773405.1 Porticoccus sp. | reverse complement strand
AATTTTGAACCCTCAACACCCACCAAATTTTCACTGGGTATTATTCAAGCTGGTCTAGGCTTTGGTGCTCTGGTAATTGGTGCCTGCTTTCCCAATGAAGGAGGTAAAGTCGCAGCTATCTGGCTATTACTTGCCTATTTGCTTCACACGACCGGAGAACTCTGCCTCTCCCCAGTTGGTCTTTCGGCAGTCACAAAACTATCAGTGCCACGTATCGTGGGTTTAATGATGGGAACCTGGTTTCTTGCCACTGCGTATTCAGAATTTATGGCAGCACAAATTGCCAAACTGGCGGCGATAGAAGCTCCATCTTCACGCACTTCCACAAATAGCGAGCAACTCATTGATACTGTCACAACCCTAGCCAGTTATACGGAGTTATTTACAACGCTATTTTGGGTAGGTTGTGGCGCAGGAGTATTCTTACTGTGCCTTAGCCCCTATTTAAGAAAGCACATGCATGGTATTAAGTGATGGCTTTAGGATATGAATAAAGAGGTGATGAACAAAACAGGGTCTAAACTTTTTTCTCCTGACCTTGAGCAGGTTCCTGACTTACCTCCTTTGCTCGACGAGGACCAAAAAAAGCCCAGAGAATATAGATGACCACAGCCACCAGATAGCAAACCATAATAGGCTGAAGACCACGTAAATAGGCTTGCTCAGATTCCTCTGTCAGGCCCTCAAATATACTGACAAACCATGCTGGGGCTAAAAAATCACTATCAATATAAGCTTTGATTGGTACCAAAATCACAACAGCAATCAATAATACTAGAAGGTTGCGAAAATGCCGGCCGGGGAGAATTTTACGAAAACGATACGCGTACATAATCAACAGCACGCTTCCGAGGTAATACCCTACTAAGCCCCAATGATAATTTTCTGCTGAGTACATCAACCTCTCCCTTCAATCCATCTATACATTTTCAATCAACAAGCTATTTTTTACTTACGCCCTTTAATCTATGCCCTTTAATTTGCACTCTTTAATCTACCCGGTTTAATCCACCCAATGAACAATGCGGTCTTCCATATCATCAGGCTGAACGGATTGCTCCGTTACTGCCTTTCCCTTAACAGAATTACCTGAAATGTGGATAGACTGATTGTTTCCTGAAACCAAGGGGTGCCACTCAGGAAGTGTTTTGCCTTCAAATAATAGCCGATAGGCACAACTGGCCGGCAACCAAGTTTGAAGATGCAAATTATCTGGCGTCAACTTAAAGCAGTCCGGGACTTGAGTAAATCGATCCTCATAATCTCGGCACTGACAACTATTCAAATCAAGTAACCGACAAGCTACATCGGTATGAAACACCTCACCGGTGTCTTCGTCTTCTATTTTGTGCAAACAACATTTGGCACATCCATCACAAAGTGATTCCCACTCTGCCGTAGACATCTCACTTAATGATTTTGTCTGCCAAAAGTTCATCTTAAAATCGTGCTTATCTTAAAGCTTACTGTTCTTATTCCGTAACTCCTGCATGATCTCATCGGGACGAGGAGGCATTTGTAGATAAAACCCTTGTTCTGCAATAGCATCCAGTACTTTTCCCGTATCTGCTCGAGCTAACTTTTTATCCGGTGTTAGTAACAATGTCATGGCTAACTCTGGCTGTCCAAATCGCCTCAACAATTCCGCAGGCACAGGCTCCAGGTCATTTTTTTTATCCACATATAAATACATCCCCTCTTCCTTAGGGCTTCGATAAATACTGCAGAGTTTTTTCATAGTACTTTTATCCAGATCATTTATTTACTAACAACCTTAACCAAGCATCCTTAATTAGGTATTTTTAACTAAGTATCTTTCGGGCTTCTTGTTCAAGCGGTTGGCCTACCACTTCATATCGCCAACCTTCAGCAATATTTTTAGGCAGTAAAACCTTTTTCTGTTCCATCAAATATCTAACAACGACTTCAATATCTCTTTTCGGTGCCAATATTTCTGGGGGGAGATCAAGAGTCTCAGACTGAGCCAGTATCACTTTTTTAAGCTGTTTGATTAAATCTCCCGCTTGCCGAGGTAAAGGTTCAGGCAATGTCTTCGGGCAATCTTGAAGCACCGTATTCAGACCCCGTTGTAACAATTCAAACAACGTATCGGCATAACGCCTTATCAAACCTGGATGCATCCCTTCTATATCGGATAGAGCATGATTTGATTCTGGCTTTTTAAGCACAATTTCCAATAGAGTTTTGTCAGCAATCACTCGATTTCTAGGCCTATTTCGTTCTCGGGCCTCAAGCTCTCGCCATTCACACAATAACTTCAGTGAGGCTAGTTCTTGAGGGTTAAGCTGCCAGGCACCTTTAACCTTCAAAAAGTACTCACTAAAATCATTTTTGGTAGATGCCTTCACTATTAACAAAGACATTTCCTCAGCAATCCATTCAGTTCGTCCCAACTGATCTAGATTTTCACATAACTGCCGATAAACGGGTAACAGGTGCAATACATCAGATGCTGCATAGCCTAACTGAGCCTCGCGCAAAGGTCGCTGCAACCAATCTGAACGGGTTTCGCCCTTCTCCACATGAACACCTAACATGGCAGCCACTAGGCCAGCATAGCCTTTAGAAAAACCATAGCCACTCAATGCTGCGGCGATTTGGGTATCAAATAAAGGCTGGGGAATACAATCCAATACATGCTTTAAAACTTCCAAGTCTTCAGAACAAGAATGAAATACTTTAACGATATTTGGTGCGACTAATATCTCCACAAAAGCAGAAAGATCAGAAATAGCTACGGGATCGAGTAACCAACAAGAATGGCCGTTATAAACCTGAATTAACCCCAGTATTGGAAAAAAGGTATCCGTCCGCATGAACTCTGTATCCAATGCAACAGCATCACAACATTTAAGCTCCTCAATGCACTGATTGAGTTGCTCTGGAGTAGTAACAAGGATTGGGGTTGGCAGAGAATCTGCTGAACTGTTTAACATCTGATAGATAGGGCTCGTTTGATGGGCTTCTTTATTGGGGCCAGTTTTAATCGTGATACAGCACTACTTTAGATCTGCTTGCGACTGCTAAATGCATGGGAAAGTGTACCACCATCAACATATTCCAACTCACCACCCATAGGCACGCCATGGGCAATACGGCTTACAGTTACACTTAATGCTTTTGCTCTTTCACTGATGTAATGGGCTGTCGCCTCACCTTCCACAGTCAAGTTAGTTGCCAGAATCAATTCATTGATATTTTCATCCACAAGCCGATTCATCAACTGTTCAACACCAATTTCCTCTGGTCCAATACCATCAATGGGAGAAAGGTGGCCAAGCAACACAAAGTAGCGTCCTTTATATGTTCCACTTTGTTCAATAGCCAATAAGTCTGCAGGTGTCTCCACCACACAAAGCTGGTGCGCCTCACGGCGAGGATTACTGCAAACTTCACAAACCTCAGATTCAGTTAAGGTACGGCACTGCTGACAACGACCCACATGCTCTGCAGCTTCTGCCACCGCGACAGACAAACGAATAGCCCCTTCACGATTGCGCTCTAGTAAATGCAGCGCCATTCGCTGTGCGGACTTCGGGCCAACACCCGGCAAACAGCGGAGGCTGTCTATCAATTCATCAATAATGGGACCGAACACTACTCAACCTTTTAAATTATTTAGTGAGCCACAAACAGCAAGCCACAGATGTTTCAACAGAAAACTTAAAATGGCATCTGAAACCCTGGTGGCATCTGCATCCCACCGGTTAATTTTTCCATTTGTTTTTTCTGTGCTTCTTCGACCTTGCGTACCGCATCATTAACGGCTGCAGCAAGTAAGTCTTCAAGAAACTCTTTTTCTTCGGACAGTAAACTTGGATCTACGGTTACCTTGCGTACATCATGGCGACCATTCATCACCACTTGCACCATACCAGCCCCTGACTCACCAGTTACTTCAGTTTTTGCAGCATCTTCCTGCATCTGCTGCATCTGTTCCTGCATGCCCTGAGCCTGCTTCATTAAATCATTTATATTCATAGTATTACCATATATACTTAACAAATTACATTAATTTTATTCTAACTTTTCAAGCTTTAATTAATCTATAGGTTTCACTGTTTTCTCTAACAGTACACCACCAAATACATCCATAACCCGACGCACGTTGGGATCATGTTTAAGGCTATCCAATGCCGCTGCTTGCCGCTCTTCTCTTTTTCTTAAACGGTTTGCCTGGGGGGTTTCCATCGCTACAGCACCCACCTCAATATCAACACCAACAGGCTGACCAAAGTATTCAGATAAAATATCAGCTAAACGTTGTTGATGTCCCTCTTCATACAACGAGCTGTTTGCAATATCCAAGTCAAAACGAAGTGTATTACCCCGAACTTCAACCAACGCTAAATTAGCTGCCACATTTTGCAATACGCCGCCAACGGATAACCCCTGATAAATCTCGATCCATTTCTCTGGTTTAAGTTCATTAAATGAACATATTGGGGCCAAACCATCTTCTTGGGGAGTTTCTTGTTGAAGGGTTTCTTGTTGAGGAATTTCTGACTGATGGACTTCATGCTGATGAATCTCTTGCGAAAACACCTGAATATCTTGATCCGTCAAGGGTTCATCACTTTGATGCAATACATCTACAACGGGCTCTTGTACATTAGGCTGTATGCCTGGGCCTACTTCTGCACCCTCTGGCACAGAGACATCTAGCTTATCTATTCTAGTTTCAGATAATGCAGCAAATTCTTCATACTCAGCTGGTTCATACTCTGAAGTATCAACTGTGCTTACTGTAAGTCCCTTCTCCTGAGTGCTATCTTGAGTACTACTTTGAGTACTGTATTGAACATCAACGTTGGTGTTGCCTTCCTGAACATCAGCTCCCGCCATAGTAGCCACTTCGGGCATGGCGGGTTCAGGCTTTTTTAAAGGATCAACTACCCCCTCTACTTCAACAGGGATAGGTACATCATCTACAGCCGACTTAACCTCAGGGGAAACAACGGGAGGGTCAATACGATTTTCACGGGCAGGCTGAAAAGCCAACATTCGCAACATAACCATTTCAAACCCAGTTTTTGGATCCGGGGCAAGTGGTAAATCTCGTCGTCCAAGTAATACTGTTTGATAAAACAGCTGAACATCTTCCTTACTTAATGCTTTCGACAATTCCTGGATCAATTGGTAATCACCATGCCGGTTATCCAATGCATCGGGAACGGTCTGAGCAATAGCAACCCTATGCCATACAGACAATAAATCAGCCAAAGCTGCGTTGTAATCTGGGGCGTGTTCCGACATTTTTTGGACCACAGCCAAAACTTCGGTGCCATCATTATTCACCAATGCTCGAGCAATATCGGCAATCGCCGTAAGGTCGATAGTACCCAACATAGTGCTTACTTCTGCTTCCGTAAGCTTTCCATCACCATGGGCAATTGCTTGATCAGTCAAACTTAAGGCATCACGCATACTGCCATCGGCTGCACGCGCTAATGCCCACAACCCAGCCTCTTCACACGGCACCTGCTCCTCTTTAAGCACATGCTGTAAATGCTCAACAATCCTTTCAGGGCTTAGGTTCTTTAAATTGAACTGGAGGCAACGGGATAAAATAGTGACAGGTAATTTTTGCGGGTCAGTCGTCGCCAAAAGAAACTTCACGTGGGGCGGAGGCTCTTCTAACGTTTTTAATAACGCGTTAAAACTATGGGTAGAAAGCATGTGCACTTCATCGATGAGATACACTTTAAAACGTCCAACCGTTGGTGCGTATTGGACGTTTTCCATCAACTCTCTGGTATCTTCGACCTTAGTACGAGATGCCGCATCAACCTCAATTAAATCGACGAAGCGCCCTTCAGCAATGGATGTGCAAGCACTACATTCGCCACAAGGAGTAGAACTGATGCCTTGCTCACAATTCAGGCATTTAGCCAAAATCCTTGCTATCGTGGTTTTTCCCACACCCCTCGTTCCAGTAAACAAATAAGCATGGTGCAGACGTTCATTATCCAGCGCATTAACGAGCGCTCTAAGCACATGCTCCTGCCCCACCATCTCATTAAAAATACGAGGGCGCCATTTACGTGCAAGGACTTGGTAGCTCATAAAGTGACATCCTGATTGTTGGTATTTGGTGCATCCCAAAGATTTACCATATCAATACGCTGTGCTTTTTGTTTTACTTCTTTCTGCTCAGATTGTTTCTCTACATTTTGTTCAACGGGCCGCTCAATTTTTAGGCTGGCAAAGTCAAACAAGTCTGTATCCGCCAGTTGTGACGGTGCAACATTTTTGGTGGCGGCAAAAATAGTCTCCAATCGACCCGGGTGCTGTTTCTCCCACTGCTGCAACATATCTTTGATCACCTGCCGCTGCAATCCATCTTGTGAACCACACAAATTACAGGGGATGATGGGAAACTCTTTCAATTCGGCATAAGCCTCAAGATCAGCTTCTTTACAATAAGCCAAAGGGCGAATAACTACATTTTGCTTATCGTCACTCAATAATTTTGGTGGCATGGCTTTTAACTTGCCGCCATAGAACATATTCAAAAACAGTGTCTCAATAATATCATCGCGATGGTGACCCAGCGCCACTTTAGTTGCTCCGATTTTTTGGGCAAACCCATAAAGTGTGCCTCGCCTCAAGCGCGAACAAAGGCTGCAATAGGTTTTACCTTCGGGGATTTTTTCAGTTACTACACTGTAGGTGTCTTTTTCTAGGATATGAAAAGGCACCCCAATTTTGCTCAAGTAATCAGGCAGCACTTCAGGAGGAAACCCTGGCTGTTTCTGGTCGAGATTTACCGCAATAATTTCAAAAGAGATCGGCGCTGTTTTCTGCAGATTAAGCAATATATCCAGCATGCAATAGGAGTCTTTTCCGCCAGAAAGACAGACCATAATCTTATCGCCATCTTCAATCATATTGTAATCAGCGATGGCATTGCCCACATTACGACGCAAACGTTTTTGCAGCTTATTTGCTTCAACCTTGCCTTTACGTGAACTATGGACATTAGTCACAGGCCTAACACTCGTTGCAGGCTCAATATCAAGTACCTGTCTATCCTTTTCTTTCATGCTTTTGCTTTCATTTTGACCGAAGCTAGGCTCTTGAATAGAGCTAGGCTTCTGACTGAGCTGGGGACTTAAATCATTCACAAACAATAACTCACTTACACTCTGGCAAATTACACACGATAACGCTGCTCGAGCGCCTGATACAGGTCATCTTTGAATAATGGGCTGCTATGATCCAGTTCAGCGACCGCTTCAACCAAGTGTTCATTGTCTTCCTTGCCACCCCATTGCTTACGGTAACTACCATCCTGGTAACCATTATCTTGCCTAAAGAAATTTAAAACATTTTTCCCCACATAGCGGGTATACAACTCATCAAACGGCAAGTCGATACCTGCCATCAAAGTAGCAAAACTCGCCACATCAAAACCTTTGCTTTGCAACGTTGCCAGAGTGAATGCTTCCAGATCTTCACGAAAATCACCCGAAGGGTTTGCTTTAGACAGTTCTTGCTCTACAGCAGCAGCTATTGCAGCTTCATCGGAAGACTCAAGCAACAAAATACTCAAACCAAAGTGCCAAATATCTACCAATTCAAGCTTGACCTGGTCAGCATCTGGCGTTTGCTTCTTCCACCATTTCCAACCGTAGTGATCAAGCAACTCAGCACATTCCACCCATATAGCTCGGTACCATGCAAAACCCTGATCAACCCAGTTTTCGTTGACCTTACTATTCATCGCATCCTGTAGTTCCAGCATGGTGAGAATTTGTTGTTTCATTATTATCTCCAACTTAAGCTTTATAGCTTTTCTACATACCGGCTAAGTCTGCCATTAAGCCCTAACAAACATATTACTTTGTTTCTCAACACCAATGGTTGTAGCTGGTCCATGCCCTGTAATCACAGTTGCGTCGTCATCCAGTGTATAAATACGTTCACGGATAGAATCGACAATTTGTTCAGGATCTCCACCTGGGAAATCTGTACGCCCAATACCACCCTTAAACAACGTATCCCCTGCTATCAATGTTTTGCTTTCTTCAAACCAAAAGCTGGTTGAGCCTGGGGTATGCCCGGGGGTATGAATCGCCACCCCACCACAACAACCGAGATCATGATCATCGCTAAAGTATTGGTCTGGGTCAGGTAATAACGTATCAGGCATTCTAAATCCAAACATGGCACATTGTTCTTCAAGGCCACTCCACAGAAACATGTCGCTTTCATGTAGATAAATGGGTACACCAGTGGCTTTTTTTATCTCGCCGGCAGCAAGTATGTGGTCAAAATGTGCATGGGTATGAATAATGGCTATAACTTGCAAATCCAACTCAGATAGCAGCCCAAGAATCACCTGAGCATCACCACCGGGATCAACAACAAGTGCTTTTTTACTCACTGTGTCACCAATAATGGTGCAGTTACACTGCAATGGTCCCACAGGAAAGGTGCGAACAATATATTGATTCGTTTCTAAAATAGGATCTGACATAGTTTTCCAATCATAAATAGCGTTCCAGTCATAAATAGTGTTCCATCCATAACACATAGAAGAACAGATTAATAAGCCGCCTATATTAACACATCAACTACTGAGATAACGCTGGAGCGAACCAGAAAAGCAACACCTCTACTCCTACCTACAGACCACACCCACAGCCAAAAAATAAACCTTTTACCGCACAAACTTACCCCAATAAGTAGGCTTAAAAATTGGATATTTAGAAAAAGATCCAATTTTGCACTAAATTCGTATACCTGTTCAGGTATCCATTTATATATACCCGTTCATATATAAGATGGAACCTATTATCATTTACGTTATCTGAACTTGCGGTTCTGGAATGTTTGTAAACAGTCAGGCCACAAATAGGCTTACACCAACAAATTGCACTAATAAAAAAGTGACTAAATAAATGGAGCAACCCATGAAACATGCCTTCCAAGCCATTATCTTTTTAGGCCTTGCTTTTACGCTACAAGCCCAAGCCAACCCTGACTCAGAATCAAAGCAGAGCATTAACTGGGCATCTGAAAAAGACATCGGCAAACATATTGAATTTAGACTAGAAAAAGAGCATGGCGAAGTCACCTACGGCCCCAACTTTGCCTCTTCAGACACGGACCTATCAGACCACTTTTCAGAAATTTATCTAACTCGTCTGATCGATCATAAAGGAGCTGATCATTATGCCCTCTATATCACAGCTCAATATAATGATACTGACTGGCGCTCCTATGAAAATGCTGCCAATAAACAAGGTAATAAACTACCGGTAGTCACCCTATCAAAAAATGAAAATGTGTGTGAAAGCACGTCTTGCCGTTATGAAGAAAGGTTGGCCATTCCACTGAGTTTTCTATACTTTTTTGATGGAGCCACGATGGGCTTGGATGTAACACTCTCCGGTAGTAGAACCAACCAAATTAATATCCCCATCGCATACTTTAAAGCCATGATGAACTCGATTCCTCAGGAATCACTGTACGATGAGCTTTAAGAAAAAATGTAAATACGTA
>JAJFKD010000091.1 GCA_021773405.1 Porticoccus sp. | reverse complement strand
AGAATCAGAGGGCTGTGGAGCATAATTTGAAGAATGACCAAATGGCCACAGAGCATTTTTATACAGTGTAAATAGCCCAATGCTGATGATAGCTATAATTGTTACTACTCCTAACCTCATTGGTAGCATTCCAGGCCATTTTGTAGAAGTAGGGCGTATATTGGCTTCATTGTCGCCATAGGCAGTTCGTACTTCTTTGACAGAAATAGTACTCAGTTGTGCAGCAAAGGCAGCCAGCATGCTTTTGTCTGCCAGAATGCTGAGCCGCCTGGGTAGACCGTCAGAATATTTGGATAGGGCTTTAAGTGCTGAGGGAGAAAATAATGGAGATCCATTATAGCCAGCCTTGTGAAGCCGAAAAGCCAGGTATTCCGCAACTTCTGCTGGTGTAAAAGGTTTTAGATAGAGGTTGTGGATAATACGTTCTTTGATTTGCCTGACAGACGGGTGGCTAAGATGGTCATCAAGCTCTGGTTGACCAAATAATACGAGTTGCAGCAGTTTGTCAGTTTCTGTTTCTAAGTTGGTGAGAAGCCGTAATTCTTCTAAGGTATCCAGCGGCATACACTGTGCTTCATCAATAAAGACAACGACGCGCTGATTGCTGGCGTGTATTTCTAGTAATCTTTTTTGTATAGCAAGTAATGCATGGGTTTTGGTTTGGCTGTGATCAAGCTCAATTCCTAACTCATGACCAATGGCAAAGACTAAATCTTTTGCTGCAAGACTAGGGTTGGGTAGATAAATAATAGTCACGGTATCCGGGAGGCTTTTTTCCAGCATCCGGGTCAGCATAGTTTTACCACTGCCGACTTCCCCGACAACTTTCACCATGCCATCACCATGTGAAATGGCATAGACAATGGCATTCAGCAATGCTTCTCGTTCCCCGCCAGCATAGAAGAGAGACGTGTCTGGGGTAACGCGAAAAGGGGCCGCCTTTAAACCAAAAAAATCACAGTACATGCCAGTGGTTTCCCCACAGAGATTAACTATTCCAGTAATTAAGACCGATCATTAAGCTTCGCTAGTATAACTATCTAGACAATTAAAGTGAGATTATATATGGAAGGTGAGCTTATATATGGAAGGCGAGAGCAAGTATAGAAGGCATGGCTGATTATTAAGCCGGCGAGGCAATCTGCTCAAAGCAGGTACAAATGTAATCAAGAAGGTCTACAAGGTTATGTATCTGGTCACCAGAAGAGAGCTGATACAGGTATTCGTTATTGTCCTGGATGTTATTTTGAGCGTTTTTATTGGGATCACTTTCTGGTTCAGTTTGAACGCTGGATACTGAGAACCTGTCTATTTCATTGGATGAAGTTAAGGCTGGAAAGCTTAGGCCTCCTTCAGGTGTAATCATAAGCGTTTTATCTGGCGACAATTCGTTCCCGGTTTCGTCTTTAATTCTTAAACCCATTTCGCCCAAGCGTGTCGCCATGGATGTGACCGCATCCAACATTAACTGGTTTCTTTTCTTCAGCTCCAGATCTATAGGCCCAGAATTTTGTTTTTGAGCAATTTGCTGCATAAAACGTTCTGCTGATTCTTCTCCTAAACGCTTTGCTTGTTCAGCAGAGAGCAGGGGCCCATTAAGTAACTGATCTATCTCTGCATTGGCTTTTATAAATAACAAGCCATATTTCTTTTTTGGCCCTTGATTACTGACATAGCAAACAATCGCACTACCCGATACTGTTTTACCGTTCAGAGTCAGTTCAAATTCAACTTTGTTGAGGGTATTGAGACGTAAGTTGCTAGAGATAATTGAGATACCGCTAGAGCTTACATTGACCAATGTTGGGTCGTTGACCCAGCGGTGAAATCCAACACCGCTTTTACGTATCCGTACTCCCACAGAGGGAGCACTGATACGAGGATCTTGGCGACGGTTATTGGAGATTATGGTCAATGCATTATCTCAGTTTTTAACAAGTATGATGCGAAGAACTCTACTTTTGGATTAGTTTAAATGAGCTAACAGTCAATAATACTAAATAAATCCATTTTAGTTAGCTAAAGTCCATTCTTCACAATGTATTTTATAGCTCAACGACTAATGTAACATTACGGGCAAGGTTATATGTTGCGCCACCAGCAGTCTGTGAAACCCGCCCACTCTTTGCATCGCCATCATCATATTCAGTGTCGTAACGTTGAGCAATTTCCCCAGAAAGAGTTTCGATGTAAAGCTTATGACCAGTAACCCCATTGCCACCTGCCCCAGTTAAAAACCCATTCACTCTACCACCGTAAGCATGAGTTGGACGGGAGTCTGCACCGTTTATAGTGGGGTCACCAGGAATTAATTCAGCGTAACGTAGGTGGGACCATACCCGACATGATTCATCGTTATTTCCATTACACGTACCACCTTGAATAACACCATTACCATTACCACCCCTAGCGGCGGCATTGATAAGCCTTGCTTGAGCAGTTGTGATATCTCCTGGTAATGCGCGATTCATATCTCTAAATGTATGAAAAGCAGCACGATAGCTATCTATTTCTTTAACAAAATTCTTGTATCGAGCATTTTCAATCATGGTTTGTCCTTGCAGGACACCACCTAAAATCAGACCAATAATGACTAACACGATGGCTATTTCTACCAAGGTGAAGCCGCCTTGCCTGGATTTTTTTGTCATTCTCATGTGAGCGCTCATTTTTCTATCTCCCTTATAATTCTGATCAGTATTTAGTCAGCGTGTTCAGTTTATAGGTTTTTGGCCATATTAACTCAACAAAATTCATGAAATCTATCACATAACTTGTTAATTACCAAAGAATTAACATTTTTTACAATTTTTATTATGGTAATCGCCCTGCAGATACCAGCCTAGTTTTTAGTACGTTGGGTGAAATCCAAATAACCTGGTCATCAAAGGTGGGTGCAGCTTTCATGGATGGTCGTCTATCTACAAATGTTATATCAGTATCTGTATTTTCATTTTCATCAGCACTTGTGGTTGTTGCCCAGTTACTACCATGAGCAATCACAATGGCAGGCATTTGATTTGCAACGGGGTTTCCTGCTGCAGCATCAAGAATATCGATGTCGGCTACAGAACATAGAGAAAACGATACACCGGCAGTTGCTGTACCGCATCCTGTTCCATCAGTAGTGTCAGCAAAATCACCTGTTACACGATAGGTGAAGGGTTGACCCCAGGCATCTTCTTTTCCTACCCCTAGATCTACCCAGGGAATAGTACCTTGGTCATTTGAACATGATGACCCCATATCTATGATGCCATCGCCGTTTGTATCGGGGCAGGGCAAGCGTCCATTGGCCATTGCATAGCCAATTAACGCATCGTGTATGTCTTGCAGTACCTTCTGGGTATCATCCCTATCTTTCTTCTCCATTTGAGTGGACAAAGGAATTAGCATGCCCCCTAGTAATAGACCTAGTACTACTAGTACTACCGCCATTTCCAGTAAGGTGAAACCTTGCTGTGTCCTTAATAGGGTTTTATATAAGTGTTTATTCATATTTGATTGCAATGCTCTCTTGTTTATTTTTGAGCTCATTCTTGCTTTAACATTAGTCCGGGCATTCACTGTAGTCATAGTAACTCTGCACTTAATACCCAGCTGGCCATATCATTAAAAGTATCGCTGCTTCCCTGGGGTGCGATAATAAAATCAGGCCCACTGACATTGGTTTCCCCTGCAATGCTATCCAACAGGTTTTGATTACGATTAATGCGTGCAGCTGTGGAGGTGCTACCGCATTCTGTAGGTGTGCCTGGAGTGGTGTCCCTTCTTTGCCCCACTACAATATCGTTGGGAGCAAAGATGATGGCAACAACATCATTTGATAGTAATTGGTCGGGATCACTTAAAGAGAATTCTGCTGGAGGCAAAGCTGATACAAGAGGCGGAGTGCTTGTACCTTGCTTATATGCCCCTGCAACGTGATACCGAAAGCAATAGCCGCTGGCATCTTTATGGGGAGGCAAGCCTAGGGTTTGCCAAGGTAGCCATCCCGTTGCTGCGGTAGTGCCGCAGGGCGTTTCTTCTAGGCCGTCACCATCTGTGTCGGGGCAGGGTAGGTAGCGTTGTTGTAGTCCTGTCACAGTTTTATCGGGGTCGGATAAGTGTGCATAGGCAATGAGTGCTGATTTAGCTTCAGCTAATTGGCGGAGTGTTTTCTCGGATTGTGCGAGTTTAGTTTTATTCGTGCTAATACCTGTAAGAAGTGCCGTTGAAAAGGCCAGAACCATTAGCATTACTAAGATGATAAGTACTGCACCCCGTTGGTGACACAGAGAGCTATGGCTCTTAACCACGGGTTTCACTCAAACTCCGTTGAGTCGTCTTCAGCTTGTTCTAGAGATTCTAAGTTTTCAACAGTCTCCGCTTTTTTAACTTTAGGTATTGATCGTTTGAATTGGTAGCTTTCGCTTATCTCTCTTGTGCTTTTATTAAGACGTTGCCCTGGTTGTAGCCAAGTTGGATTTGATAGTGTTGATATTTTTACTGGTACAGAGGTCCCTTTAATTTCATCTAGCTTGGCTGAGATTCCATTCTGAAATTTATTGTTATCTGTTTTGGGTAACTTTTTTTGATTTGCCCAAGCGGTGCTGGGGCCGAATTTCCGGATGACATAGCCATTAAAAAATACTTGCTGTTCTTTAGCTGGAGCAGCAAGTTGTGACTCTTTTAGTTGTGTTGCCACCCTCTCTTCGGTTGTATACATTTCTCCTTGAGCACGTTGTTGGTCAAGAGCTTCCCGTTGTTGGGGTGAAGTAAACAGAGTGCCAAAAGCACTAGATTCAAAAGACAGACTTACGAGTAATAACCCTGCAAAATATTTTAAAGTTACCCACTTTCTTAATGTGTTTATGGCAGTAGAGGTCATAGTTCTTCCTCTAAATAATCATTAGTTTGTTCTTTGTAATTTGCGGTATACCAAGAGGTACTACACTTTGCATTAAAGTTGCTGTTTGACGCTAATACTGTTGTTGTATCCATTCTCTGGACCTTGCAGTTATCTACAACAAACAGGCCAGACTTTAATTGGCTTAAGTTTGAAATTAAATGGATCAAGTCGCCTTCGTGAACCAAGCCAGACTCTAAGGTCAATTTTGATTCAAACAATGTGATGTTAGGTGGTAAGCCTTTATTATCATTAGAGACTGTTTGCCTTGGGGTGATTTCGTAGCGCAGGTTATCAAGGCGCAGCTGGCCGGCAGTTTTCTCCAATGTTTCTATCCAGGAAAGTCTTTGTTCTTCGTTTAAGAACCCTTTGGCTTCATACTTTTTATAATCATTATTAAAGTTTTCAAATAATGAAACCAGATTATTTAGACGGTCAATTTCTTCTTCTGCATAATCCATATCAGATTGTGTATTCACCATAATTTGTTCTTGTTGTGTCAATTGGGAAAGGCTGAACCATAGAAGTAGGGCAGAGACGATCAATACAGAACAAAAAAGAATAATCCGCCCTCGAAGTAAAGAGTAGTCAATATTGTTCATTACAAGCCCCCCGGAGTGAGTTGCACATCCATGGCAAAGGATGGAGCTGTTTGGTCAGTGATTGAACGGCTTATGATAGTGGTTGGATTGATATCGAGGGGAAGCTTGCGAATATTGACAGATGAAACTTTAGCCAGCTTTGTTAGATCGTTAGCAAAATCCTGAATCCGCTTAATGGCCTCCCGGTAATTACCTTGGAAATTAAGAACCTCACCTTCCAGGGTTATTACCACCATGTTTGTGGGCATAGGCGCTATATTATCGAAATCATCATTCATATTGTCATTATTGAATGTGTCCTCTGTATTGCTTTCAGTTGTGGCTATTATTTTCCACTCGATAGTTTTTAAGGACAGGTCACTATAGTTGCTGTAACTGCTGCTGATGATTTCAAATATAGATTGGGGTAGTGGGTTTATTTCTGTGAGTTTTCTTGCTGCGGTGACAATGGTTTCCATTTTTTCTGGTGAAGCTTTTCTCGCTTCAAACCAAGATTGAAGCGTATCGATACCATCGCCATTGTTTAGCAACGTTTCATTCATATCGAGACTGACTTGCTCCATAGAATGGTTTTTCAGCAAGTTGTTTCCTGTAATACCCAGTGTCACAACAGCTAGTAAAATACTTGCTGCTAGAAGGTAGCGTTTTACTTGTTGATGTACTCGTACAAATGCCAGCTTTTTGGGTTTGTAGTGAGGTGTTTTGTGAACACTTTTGCCCAGCAAAAACGCTGTGAAGGATGCAAAGTGAGGGTGTTCTATTTTATTTTCTGCCTGATGAAGGTTGATTAATTGTTCCAGTTTGGCAAAGCGGTATTGACAATGGAGAACCTGGGGATGGGCATTCAATGCAGATTCTACATTGTCAGGTACAATCAAAATGACTTCTAAATCGTCAGTTGGTGATATTTCTCGGCGGTTATTGAGATACTGCCAAGTACGTTCTATTTCTCGGTTAAATTTCTTGGCCAAATCATCCGGTTCACCCGATGTTGTAATTGAGGTCAGGCGGTTAAAGTGAATGAGTTTACCGTTAAGAAAGGTCTGACGAAAAGGTAATCGGTCATCTGTCGGTTTGCCTGTGGCAATGACCAGCACATGTTTTTCGTGTTTGAGTGGCTTGATAATCTTGTTGATAATGAGGGGTGTCGAATAGACACCTGATATTTCGATTTGGTGACTATTAATAACATCGATATAGGGTTCAATAACCTTGGTGTCGGTAATGCCTGAGAGCAAAAAAATGTCATCTCTGCGCCCAGTTTTCTGTCGCTTTAAAAATTTATAGTGAGTGTAATCACTCTCTGGAAAAAGCTTATTTAACTTTCGATCCAGCATTAACTTTCGGTCTTTTCCCTGAATATGGGGAAATTGTTCTTCGTGATACTCCTCGCTTGATAAATTTAGAAGCACATAGCCTATAATCCCTGCCCAGTTGTGTATGTTTTGGGTAAACAGCTCAAGATCTTCAGGGTTGTGAAGATAATAGACAGAATCTGTAGATAGCTCACCACCAGACCATTGATATACAGTTAAGGTCTTATCGGTAAACTGATAAATTATTTTTTGTTTATTCAAAACTGCACCGTGCTAATGACATCATAAATTGGGCCGAGTACAGCTAGCATTATCCAGCCTAGAATTAATCCCATAAAAACCGTCATGAAAGGTTCTATCATGGCCTGTATTTTGTCGATCAAATCTGTCACATCTCGTGAATAAAAATCACTGACGTTGGAAAGCGATTGGCCGAGTGCTCCAGTCATTTCTCCCACTTGAATCATGCGCAAAACCAAGGGTGGAAATAGGTTGCCTTTGGAAAAGGCATCGGCGATGGTCGCACCTTCTTCCACTTGCTTACGTATATATTCGAGTTCACCTGCAAGATAAGAGTTTGTTACCGTTTCCTCGCTAATCTTTAAGCAGTCCAGTACGCTGATTCCCGCATCATAGAGTAGCGAAAAGTTACGAGTGAACCGTGACAGCATCAGTTTTTGCATGGCCTCGCCAAGAAGCGGTAACTTAAGCTTGTATTCATCAAACCAATATCTGGCAGCTACGCTCTTTTTCAACACGAACTTACCAGTGAAATAGATAGTTGGGGGGGCAAATAGAATAATGACCCAGTGGTTAACAAAAACTTCAGAAACAGCGATCAATAATTTGGTCATCAATGGAATGTCTTGATCCATTGATAGGATAAAGTCCACCAATTTTGGTACCAAATAAATCATTAAAAAGCAGACTACGGCAAATACAATGACACCAACAAAGAGTGGGTATGTCATTAATTTTTTAGTCTTACGGATAACATCTTCTTGCCAGCGCAGGGTTTCTTTTAATTCACCAAAAATATGTCCCATATTTCCTGTTTTTTCGCCAGCAATAATTAATTTGACCATCATCTCGTTAAAAATTTTGGGGTGGCTAGCCATGGCTTCAGATAATGTTTGTCCATGGGATATTGCATCAACCAAACTGGTTGTCACTTCTCTCATAGCTGGAGAGGAGGCGCTATCTCGGATTTCAATTAATGAATCAACAATTGGGATACCGGCTACAGCCATTTGTTCGAGATCGATAAAAAATACGATCAAGTCCCTGCGCTCTACCCCTTTTTTGAAAAATAGAGACCAATCTTTACCTTTTGGTTTAGCACTAACGAGATCTAGGCCGTGTTTGTCCAGGCGTGATTCCAGGTCCTCTATACCCGACGCATCATAATGACCGGAAACTTTGTTCCCCTTGCGGTCAATTGCTTTGTAGGCATATTGGGCCATATTTAGAAACCTAGTTTGAATCCTAGTTAGAGACCTAGTTTGGCGCTGAAGTCGACGACACGAGATAATTCATCCAATGTGGTTTCACCCCGCTTTACGCGCTCCATGCCATCATCAACTAAACGTAGAAAACCTTTTTCTGTGGCAAGTTTGCTTAATTCACCGGTAGAGGCATTTTTTGCCACAAGATCATCGAGATCTTCATCCATTTTGAGTATTTCAAGTAAGCCTAGTCGACCTTTATAGCCGCGCTGACCACAGCGTTCACAACCTACTGCGCGGTAAACAAATTCAGGGGTTTCACCTGTTGCTACAAATAATTGTTTTTCTATCTCATTGGGTGGGCTTTGCTCGCGGCAATGCAAGCAGAGTTTTCGTATCAGTCGTTGTGCCACTATGCCAATAATATTGCCAGCAATTAGCCCCGGTTCTACACCAATATCTTTGAGGCGAGCAAAGGCGCCCAAGGCGGAGTTGGTATGAAGGGTAGAAAAAACCTGATGTCCTGTCATTGCAGCTCGAAAGCCCATACTGGCTGTATCGAGGTCTCTCATTTCGCCTACAAGAATAATGTCCGGATCTTGCCGCATCAGTGAGCGGATACCATCAGCAAAGTCCATTTTCACCGATGAGTTAAGTGAAGACTGCCGGATCATGCTGATAGGGTATTCAACAGGATCTTCCAGAGTCATGATATTGACTGTTTCATCATTTAAATAATTAAGCAGAGAGTACAGAGTTGTGGTTTTACCACTACCCGTAGGCCCCGTGACCAAAATAATGCCTTCAGGGCGGGCCATCATCAATTTCAATGTACTGCGATGATGATCAGGGATATCTAGCTCTTCTAAAGGAATAATTGCTTTACTACGATCAAGGATACGCAGAACAATATTTTCGCCATGAATCGTGGGCTGTGTTGCAACCCTGAAGTCGATGGGGTGCCCTGTAATTTTTAGGGAAATATGGCCATCCTGAGGAGCTCTGGTTTCAGCAATGTTCATATCTGCCAGAACTTTAAGCCTGACAACAATAGAGGGCCAATATTTTTTGTGCAGGCTTCTCACCTGGCGTAAAACACCGTCAATGCGGTAACGAACTCGAAGGAAGCCTTCCTCAGGTTCAAAGTGAATATCGGATGCATCTTGTTTCACTGCATCGGTAAGAAAAGCATCAACCAAACGTACGGTAGGGTGGCTATATTCTGCACCTTCAATTCCTGCGATTTTGGTTGTGTCTACTTCGCCGGTTTCAATTTCATTAAGAATACCGTCAATAGATAACTCATAACCAAAAAATTGATCGATTGCAGCAATAATATCGGAACTGCTGGCCAGAACCGGTTCAATATTAATTCCCTTTGGTATAGCTGCGGTAATGCGATCAAGCACCAAAATATCAAATGTGTCTGGCATCGCGACCATTAGGGTGTTGTCGTCAGCGGTATAGCTGAAGGGCATGATGTCGAGTTTTTTTGCCAGAGATTTATCAATTAACTTGATGGCTTCTATATCAGGAACGATTTCCTTGAGGTTGATGCTTTCTTGCCCCAATGACTCACCCAGAGCTTCATTGAGAACAGACTCTGTTAAAAACCCCAAGCGTACAAGAATTTCACCGAGCTTATCTTTAGAGCGACTTTGCTCGAGTAAAGCAATTTTTAACTGGTCAGTGCCGATAACGCCTTTATCTATTAGCTGTTCGCCAATGGGCTTGCGGCGTGGTGCTTGGGAGCTCACGGTGCTGTTCCTTCTAGTTGATTCAGCCCTTTCGGTTCATTGAGTCCTTTTATCTCTGCAAGGCGGCGTTCTGCATCTGCTCTACTGAATTGAGAAGGGCGACTGCCAAATAATTCAATGGCTTTTTTATAGTAATTTGCCGCGATTTCTGGCTTTCCTATCTGATCCAAGCTGATGGCGAGATTGAAAGCATAATCTGGGCTTGTAGAGTCAAGAGAAAAGGCCTCAAAGTAAGCTGCTTGAGCTGCAGGCCATTCGTTTCTTTGTGCATAAAAGTTACCCAAACTGGCATGTAAATGGGCTTGTTTGGGGTGTTCTATTAACAGCTGTTTTAATTCGCTTCCAGCCGCTAGGTTTGACGGGTTTGCAGCGCGGATATTGATAAGTCCCGTTTTACCAATTAGATTTTCCGGATCTTTTTCCAATGTTTTCAAAAACAATATCTGTGCTTCTTGGACTCTTCCCTGTTGCACCAAGAGACTGGCAAGGGAGGACATTGCTGTAATATTTCCAGGAGATTCTTTCAGTGCTCGACGGTAAGCTGTTTCAGCACTCTCTAAATTGCCCGATATTAGGGCTTGTTTGGCAGCTGTTAACGATGATTGTGACCGGGGAGAAAGTTTTCGTTTGGAAATTTGAATTCCAGATTTCGAAGAAGCTTTGCTAGGTTTGTTACTGCTGATTTGTCTATCAGATGATACTGGGCTTTTGTCTTCAGTGGCTCGATCTAACATAGTTTGGTTTGTTGCTGTTTGGCGTTCAAAAGCAGGGGTAATAGCGTTCGTTAATGCGGGCTCTGGATTATTGGAAGATACTTGATCAGACGAAACCTGGTTTTCTTCCACAGTACTTGGAGTATTTATAGTACTAGGAGTATCTGATCCGGGCGCCTGTATTTCTTTAGGCGATGGGCTTGTTTCCATTACCTGTGCAGTAGATTCATGTTGAGTGTTATAGCGAGGTTGTGGGAATGTTGGCTCTGATTCAACGGAGAGAATAAAGTACATACCGACAAGCCCTGTTAGAACTAATAACAGAAGGAGAAGGAGTATGAGCACTCGCGATTTTTGTTGGGGTTCAGATTGAGATGGAACAGGTTCTTGATTCTTAAAAACACTCGCGGCAACACGGGGGCGATTTTCTAGTTTTGGTCTTGTTGCTGGTATTGGTGATTTCTTTTCTTCTGTCGGCGGTTTTGCCTTGCTCCCAGTAGTTTCTTTCGGTGTACTTTCTATGGACGGTTCCTCATCCAGCTCCAGCTTTGAGTTAGGTGAGGGTGTTGTTTCTGAACCTTTATTTAGCGGTTCAGAGGTACCGGGGGCGGTAGTTGCTTGAGTAGGTGCTGAACTTTGAGGTGCAGATTCTTGTTCTTGAGGCTT
>JAJFKD010000010.1 GCA_021773405.1 Porticoccus sp. | reverse complement strand
AAATGGCCTGGAATGCTACCAATGAGGTTAGGAGTAGTAACAATTATAGCTATCATCAGCATTGGGCTATTTACACTGTATAAAAATGCTCTGTGGCCATTTGGTCATTCTTCAAATTATGCTCCACAGCCCTCTGATTCTCACAATGAGAGCACCTATGCACCAAGTGCTTTGCCATCAAGCACTCCTGAGAGAAAAAGCGCCCCGCAATCAAGCAAACCCCTAGAAGTATCAACACTAGCAAATGATGATGAGTTACCGGCCTCCAAAGTAGCCTTACCCCCTCAGCCCCGATCATCAGAAACGTTTACTATCGATCCTGTTCCGATTAGTGACAAAAGGGGAATCAACAATGACACACCATTATTAAACCAGGTGCTATCTAAGACAGCCGATTGGCTAGATAACCCAGGCAACATGGTCTACACCATTCAAATTATGTCCACAGAAATGGAAGATAAAAATAAACTCGAGGAATTTCTAGAAAGTTACTCTGATCAACAACATGGGCAACAGTTGTTTATTCTTCCCATCGCCAATGAGGACGAAACTCTTTTCGCTGTGACCTATGGTGGTTTTTCACATTATCAGTCAGCAAAAGAACAACTCGAAACATTACCTGATGCGATGAAACGGTTTAATCCCTACATAAAAACTATTTCTAGCCTTAGATTATCAATTCAATAGGACGGGTAGTAACGAAGAAGGTAGGTGCTTTGTATTTTCCTTTCGAGTTATTGATTTTTATTTATCTATCCACTTAATCCTAAATCGCCCCAGACAATTAAACATCAAAAGAAATTTCACCACCCTCTTGCTCGCTACAAACACGCTGTAACAACTCACCTAACGATTCGGCTGTAGTCGTGCAAACCCAATCACTTCTCTTGTTGCTGTCATTATTGTTGCTGCCACTAGCACTAGCATTAGAATCCTCCCTATTAAAATAATAGCCCCCAGACTTTGCCGCTACCCAAATTTGGCACAATGCAGGTTGTCGGGAAATAATAACCTTGGAACCATTCGCCTCTATTGTAAGCGTCAGCACACCCGCTGAAGTTTCATAATCTATATCCTCACCACTTAAATCGATGGCTTCCTCTATCGCCAGCATGACATCATCACAGCGTTGATCAAATTCAACTTCATTCATATTAGCTTGATTCATTGTTAATAGGCCCACATTGGAACATTTCTACATTGCGAAGAGTATATGCGATTGAGTGTTATAGGTGTCAGCCGGTATACTCGCGGACATCTTCAAATTCAAAGCATAGGTTTTTTTACATGCAATATGTCATGCAACATATATTTGCCATGCAACGCTTTTTTGCATTAACACTGGTACTTATAGCTACCTCATTTGGTCTAACCGGTTGTGGTAACAAAGGCCCTTTATACTTGCCACCAGAAGCCGTGCAGGAAGTATCATCCACACCTGCCGCATCGAATGAAGTGTCATCTGAGCAAAAGGAATCTTCCGAACCAGAAGAGACCGAAGCAACCACCGAAACAGAATAAGTATTAACCATGACCTATTTCCATAACCGTGATGGTGAACTGTTTGCCGAAAATGTTGCGCTAACCACCATTGCTGAGCTTTATGGCACGCCCACTTATGTTTACAGCCGTGCTGCTTTAACCGAACACTTCCTTGCTTATAAAAATGCACTGGAAAATGTTCCGCATCTCGTCTGCTATGCCGTAAAAGCTAACTCAAATATTGCCGTGCTGAATGTTCTAGCAAAGCTTGGGGCAGGTTTTGACATTGTCTCCGTAGGCGAACTGGAACGTGTTCTTGCAGCAAAAGGCGACCCAAGCAAAATTATTTTCTCCGGTGTGGGCAAGCAACCCATCGAAATGGAACGCGCTCTAGAAGTCGGCATCCACTGCTTTAATGTGGAATCTGAAGCTGAACTCCATATGCTCAATAGAGTAGCCCGATCCATGGGAAAAACGGCTAATGTTTCCCTTCGGGTTAACC
Organism: Porticoccus sp.; assembly: GCA_021773405.1. Lineage (GTDB taxonomy): Bacteria > Pseudomonadota > Gammaproteobacteria > Pseudomonadales > Porticoccaceae > Porticoccus. The sequence goes on along the minus strand of JAJFKD010000010.1, from coordinate 36,478 downwards.
CCGATGTTGATGCCAATACACACCCCTATATTTCCACGGGCTTACGTGAAAATAAATTTGGGATTGATATCCACAAAGCACTGGATGTCTATTTGACTGCTGCAAACGAATTGGACTCACTCAATATTATGGGGGTTGATTGCCACATTGGTTCCCAGCTAACGGAAACAGCACCTTTTATCGATGCCCTTAAGAGAGTGCTTGCCCTTGTAGACGAATTGGCTGAAAAAGGCATTCAACTTAAGCACCTCGATTTAGGCGGAGGACTTGGGGTCTGCTACAAAGATGAACAACCACCCCACCCTGCGGAGTATATTAATGAACTCCGCCAGCACCTAGGTGATCGTGAGCTAACACTAATATTAGAACCAGGTCGTTCTATTGCAGCTAATGCAGGTGTCTTGCTCACCCGCGTTCTTTATTTAAAGCCTGGCGAAGAGAAAAATTTTGCCATTGTTGATGGTGCGATGAATGACATGATTCGCCCGGCACTTTACCAAGCATGGTTAAGCATTGATGCCGTCTCACCACGAATTGGAAAAGCCGCTGCCTGGGATATTGTCGGTCCAGTCTGTGAGACAGGTGACTTTTTGGGCAAGGATAGAGAAATAGTGATTGCCCAAGGTGATCTACTCTGCGTTGGCTCTTCAGGAGCCTACGGCTTTACCATGAGCTCCAACTACAATAGCCGAGGACGAGCAGCTGAAGTCATGGTAGACGGTGAAAAAGTTCACCAAATAAGATCCAGAGAAACAGTGGAAGACTTAATTCGTGGAGAAGAATTGCTACCCAATGATTAAAAAGTAGGCGGCTACTCAAATTAGGCAGTTATTCTAATAATGCTACTAAAGCTCAAACTCTACTAAGGTTTAAATACTACTAGGGTAAAAATGTTACTGAGATTCACTAAGATGCATGGCTTGGGCAATGACTTTGTCGTCATAGATGCCGTATCCCAATCCGTCAAAATTACACCTGAGCTGGCCCGCAAACTCGGAGACCGGCGTTTTGGTGTGGGTTGTGACCAAATATTAGTGGTGGAGCCGCCAGAACAAGCAGAAGTAGATTTTCGTTACCGTATCTTTAATCAAGATGGCTCAGAAGTTGAACAATGCGGTAATGGTGCCCGCTGCTTTGCTAAATTTGTTCGTGATCGTCGCCTTACCGGTAAAAGTACTATTCGAGTAGAAACAGCCAGCGGCATTATCGAACTGCAAGTTCAGAGTGATCACCAAGTCAGGGTAAATATGGGCGTTCCTGAATTGGAGCCATCCCAAATACCATTCATTGCCGAAAATAAAGCCATCGCCTATCCCATTGAGGTAGCCATTTCTGCTAATGACGGAGCTAACAACAATAAAACCCTCATGATCAGCGCTGTTTCCATGGGCAACCCCCATGCCGTCTTGCAGGTCGAAGATACTGAAACAGCGCCTGTCGAACTGCTTGGCCCACTACTTGAGCAACACGCCCGCTTTCCTCAACAGGTAAATGCAGGTTTTATGCAAATAGTTAGTCGCAACGAACTTAATTTGAGAGTTTATGAGCGTGGTGCAGGTGAGACACTTGCATGTGGTACTGGCGCTTGTGCCGCAGTAGTGGCAGGGCAGTTACAAGACCTGTTAGACTCTCCTGTAACAGTAAATTTACCAGGAGGAAGCCTGGTAATTGAGTGGCCAGGAGAAGGCCAATCGGTCATTATGACCGGACCAGCAACTACAGTATTTCACGGACGCATAAAGCTATGACCACAGATACGAATGTTGATGAAATTCTAACGGCTTCTCAAATCAAGGATTACCTACAAGCTAATCCTGACTTTTTTGAGGAATACCCGGACATCCTCCAACTGATTAGCTTGCCCCATGAAAGTGGTGTAGCCGTGTCATTAATTGAACGTCAGGTATCCCTGCTTAGAGATCGAAATCAGGAGATGCGTGAACGTATAAATAGCTTGCTGGATGCAGCAAAAACCAATGACAAGTTATTTGAAAAAACTAAACGCCTTGTGGTTTCTCTTCTAGAAGCCGAAGACCTGGCCACACTAGTCGACTTACTTTCCGAAAGCCTAGGGACAGACTTTCAGGTAGAGTTTCATAGCTTGATTCTATTTGGCGACCAACAATCCATGCCTGCCTGCAACACTAAAGTCGTTGGAATGGATCAAGCCAACAGCCAAATTGGCACCCTGCTACGCACTAATCGTCCAATCTCTGGTGTACTGGGTACCGATGAACTGTCATTCTTATTTGGTGATCAGTCAGCCGATGTAGGTTCTGTCGCAGCTGTTCCTCTATCCCACGGCTCTACATTCGGTATTCTGGCCATTGGTAATTCTGATCCCAATTATTATCGCAGTAGCATGGGCACCCTTTTTCTTAGTTACATTGCGGATGTACTGAACCGTGTGGCTCCCAAATTATTGCAAGAGAAATAAAAACACCCATGAGCGAATTGCTCACCGAATACCTAATACAATTTGAACAACACCTGCGCACTGAGCGCAGGCTCTCTCATCACACAATCAGCAGTTATAAACGAGACCTGAATCGATTCACTGTTTGGTGTTCACAACATCAACTATTTCATCCTGATCAGATCGACAGCCAACATATCAGACAATGTATGGCTACTCTCCATAGAGAAGGGCTAAGTGGTCGAAGTATTCAACGCTGGCTTTCTTCATTACGTACATTTTTCAATTACGGCTTGAAACACCACTGGGCGCAATCCAACCCAGCCAATGGTATCGCAGCGCCAAAGTCTGCTAAAAAACTACCAAAAACCTTAGATGCAGATCAAATCAATCAATTTTTATCCCTTTCACCAAGCAGTTGGATTGACTGCCGTGATCACGCCATGATTGAACTACTCTACTCTTCAGGATTACGACTAGCCGAGCTGACCAACCTGAATCTAACGGATATCGACCTTAAAGAAGCCATTATTACCGTAACTGGTAAAGGGAATAAAACCCGCCAGCTTCCAGTTGGTAGGCAAGCACTTAGTGCCGTTAAATCATGGCTCAAACGCCGCCAGGAACTAAAAAATACAGAAGGCTCTGCATTGTTTTTGAGTAAACATGGCAAACGCTTATCTCCTCGATCAATACAGGATCGACTAAAACAAATGAGCATCAAACAAGGCATGCCAGGAAAGGTACATCCTCATATGCTACGACATTCGTTCGCCAGTCATTTATTGGAATCCAGTGGCGACCTGAGGGCAGTACAAGAGCTGTTAGGGCACGAAAATATTTCAACAACACAAGTCTATACACACTTGGATTTTCAACATCTTTCAAACGTATACGACAAAGCGCACCCCCGTGCTCACAAGAAAGATGAAAAATAATGAGGTCACACTGACTCAAGTACGAGAACAACAACCTGTAGTTGGTATCAGTGCCTGCTTAGCAGGACAAAATGTACGCTACGATGGTGACAATAAATTCCACCAATTGATTCAACAAGAATTAGTACCCTGGCTCAATTTTCAAGCAATCTGTCCTGAAGCTGAAGCACATCTTGGCGTACCACGCCCACCCGTACAGTTAGTAAAAACATCGGAAGGTATTCAGGCGTTGGGCATTGAAGAAAAAACACTAAATGTCACCCAAGCTTTAAACCATACATCGCAACACCTAGTTAAAAATTACGGCTATAAGATATGTGCCTATATAGTGAAGGCGCGATCACCAAGTTGTGGCGCCGGCTCTACCCCCATCTACAATATGAATGGAATACAACAAAATACTGGGAATGGAATCTTTGTAGAGACACTAAAAACATCTTTCCCCCACATCATGATTGTGGAAGAAAGTGTTTTCAATGATATTGAGATGTGTAAAGACTTTCTAGAACAATGCTACCAGCTAGACCAAAAATTGGCTGGCTGTTAAAACTTATACAGCGTCACTTCCTGTTTCGCCAGTACGAATACGGATCACTTCCTCAAGGGTAGTGATAAAGATTTTCCCATCACCAATTTTTCCCGTTTGTGCTGACTTGGTAATTGCCTCTACTACGGCATCTACCTGGGCATCATCAATGGCTATTTCCAATTTCACTTTGGGTAGAAAATCCACCACATACTCTGCCCCACGATATAGCTCAGTGTGACCTTTTTGACGCCCAAAACCTTTTACTTCAGAAACCGTGATACCCTGAACACCCACATCCGCCAGCGCTTCGCGAACATCATCTAATTTAAAAGGTTTTACAACCGCTGTAATAAGCTTCATATGACTACCTTACTTAATCTCACTTTATTTGGGCAAAAGCCTTCAACAGGCTCCGAATCTAATGATGGAAAAGATACACCTTCCGTCAATAAATTGCACCCCGGTTTTTTTCATTAACCAGGGTCCGAGATGTGACATAGTTAAAATCAGCAGATAAAAAAAGGGAGATGGCTTTTAGGCCATCTCCCCCAAAGAGAAGAAATTTACTGGTGAAAAATATTACTTCGCGCTGTTGAACTCAGGATAAGCTTCGATACCGCACTCAGATGCATCAACACCTTCGTACTCTTCCTGCTCACCAACACGGATGCCCATAACCTGCTTAATAATAAACCAGGCAATAAAGCTAGTAATAAAGGTCCAAGCGAAAATCACGCCAATGCCAGTCAACTGACCGATCAGAGTAGCGTCTTCGTTGCCAGACAGACAAACTGCTAGCAGACCCCAAATACCAACAACACCGTGGACTGAGATAGCACCAACAGGGTCATCAATCTTAAACTTATCCAATGTGATTACAGAGAACACAACCAAGGTACCGCCAGCTGCGCCAATCAGTGTGGCACCAATGCCACCCCAATTTAGAGGTTCAGCAGTAATAGCAACCAAACCTGCTAACGCACCATTTACAGCCATGGTTAAATCAGCTTTACCAAACACTAAATGAGCAACGATTAATGCAGCAATTAAGCCACCACAAGCAGCAGCATTAGTATTAACAAAGATATCTGCTACGGCATTTGCTTCACCAATATCAGATACTTTCAGTTCGGAACCACCATTGAAACCAAACCAGCCCATCCAAAGGATAAACATACCAATAGCAGCGAGAGGCATGTTGGCACCAGGGATCGCGTTAACACGACCATCTGCTGTGTACTTACCTTTACGTGCTCCGAGTAAGATAACGCCAGCTAATGCCGCTGCCGCACCACACATATGCACAACGCCTGATCCAGCAAAGTCTTGGAAACCTGCGGCATCAAGGAAACCACCACCCCATTTCCACATTCCCTGCATAGGATAGATAAAGCCAGTCATCACAACGGCAAAGGCCAAGAATGCCCAAAGCTTCATACGTTCAGCTACTGCACCGGATACAATAGACATAGCTGTCGCAACGAATACAACTTGGAAGAAGAAGTCTGATGCACCGGAATAATAAGTATCACCATTACTTGCCAAGACTTCTTCGGCAGTTGCATTAGAAATACCATTACCGAACCACGCGTCAGGCAAGAATCCACCTTCACTACCACCGTACATAATGACGTAACCCATCAACAAGTACATGGTGCATGAAATTGCAAATAATGCGACATTCTTCGTTAGAATCTCAGTGGTATTTTTAGAGCGGACTAAGCCAGCTTCCAGCATAGTAAAGCCTGCCGCCATCCACATAACTAACGCACCACATACGAGAAAATAGAACGTATCTAATGCGTATTTGACTTCAATTATTTCAGGACTCATTTCATATCTCCTGTTTATTTATATCGCTGATTTTTATACAGCTTCTGGACCGGCTTCACCGGTACGGATGCGAATGACATCCTGAAGATCAGAAATAAAAATCTTTCCGTCACCAATTTTTCCGGTATGGGCTGCAGTGGTAATCGCTTCAACTGCACCATCTACCATGTCATCGCCCAAGGCTAATTCAAGCTTTACCTTTGGCAAAAAATCAACGACGTACTCAGCACCCCTATAAAGTTCTGTATGCCCTTTTTGACGACCGAAGCCTTTCACTTCAGATACCGTCACACCCTGTACACCGATGGCAGCGAGTGCTTCGCGTACATCATCAAGCTTGAAGGGTTTAACAACTGCTGTGATCATTTTCATCGCATTGCTCCTTAGAAAATGCTCTATAGAAAAATGCTGCTTTCATTCAAGAAAGCAGCATTCGAGAAATTACAAGCTTTTACTAACAGAAAAAACTACCGAGCTATCACAGATATTTGAATCAAAACACTCATCATCATCCAAATCTGTATCAATCCAACTCAGAGCAAAATCCAAACCCTGCCATGATTTACCTAAAGTAATAGAGTAATCAGAATAGGCATCTTCGCCATCAGTAAGGAATGCACGCTCAGCATCTTTTACATCAGAATCATCACTATCGTATTCAAAACTGCTATAACCATAGTGGAGATCTAAAGAAATTTCGTAAGGTAGGCTAAAGCTATAATCACCATAGACGTACCACATTTCACCTGTTTCTAGATAGAAATCATCAGAATAAGCAAAACCCACTGTAGCATCAGCAAAAGATAGGCTACCGTAAAGTTCAGCATAATCATCTTCTACTGACTCAAAAGTCCGTTGAGTATCTGCTGTTCCTGGGTAATCATAATAGATATAACCCACATCAAAACTTAGGTTCTCAGTAATATCACCACCATAGCCGCCGTAGTAATCCAACTCTAAGCTCTTAGCAAAATCGACATTAGAACCCCAGGTACCAACATAAAAGCCGTTATCAAAAGCGATATCAAAACCACCCTGAACAGCACCACTTGTATCCGTCTGAGAAATACCACGGAATTTATAATCTGTGGTCAACGTGACGTTTGCCGAGGTCTCAAATGCATTCGCACTTGTAGCAATAATAGGTAAAGTCAGCACCAAAGAAGTTACAGCTAAGGTCTTTTTAAAGGCGTTCATATGTTTCTCCAAAATATGTACAACAGCAAAAATTTTAAAATTAGTCAGATCAAACAAAAAATTATTTATCTCAAAACGACTAATGCATTTGCTGTGCCAACAATAAAAACCTATTTATTAACAGTTAGTTGCAGATACAAAACAACTTGAGCGCTCTTTTTTGGTGCATAAAAATATTGTAGCTTTTATTAAATGCACCAAAATGAATCTAAATTTTGATGTAAAGATATAATTCGGGAATTAGTACAATATGTAGGAGAGACATATCGCGATTTTAAACATTGCTCAGTTGGAGAAAAAAGAAAATTTCAAATTATAAAATTAAATTTTTTCTCCAACTGTAATAAAGAATTTTCTAACTCAGCTTATCAACTTCACTACTATTAGGGAAAAATAGTTATTACTAAGAAGCCTAGGTTTAGCGACCAGCTTAGGCTTGCAAAAACACCTACCTAGACTTAGCATACTTCCACACTGCGCCTCATTTTCTAAGCTACGCAACCGTCCGTCTCCTCGCCTTAACCAAGGAATACTTCATGAAATTCATCTTCGCCTTACTTGCTTTTTTACCACTATCACAATTGATGGCCGAACAACTGGTAGCAGATGACTGCCAGCAATGGACGACAGTCCGCCATCAAGGCACAGAGCAGGCGACACTATATTGGTTACAAGGTTTTGTTGCTGCCTACAATGAGTATGGATATACAGGAAGAAATCCCCAGGGCGTTCTGCGTAGTTCTGACCCAAAAGTTATCACACAGTGGTTGGATGGATACTGCCAAAACAACCCAAAAAGTAACCCACAAAAAGCAGTTGAATCCTTAATTGAAGAAAAGAAACCCATACAAAAAGCTTGCCCAGTAAAACGTTCAAGTGGTCGGCCCTGTATTCCATCACAAGAAGAAGATATCTCTGAATAAACAGATAAATAATTATTTTAAAGTCTGAATAATGTAAAACCGAAGGCAAACTGAGAGCCTAACTCTGTTTGCTAGACTAACCAAAATTTTCTAAGAGCTTTTGAACAATGAAACCCGATGAATTACTTAACCAGTTTTTACACCAGCTCAACGACGTTATAACACCTGGAGCAGAGGCACTCGGTAGTGAGTTTCAACAAAAAATGCGTACAGCAGCCCAAGCTGCTTTTGACAAACTAGACCTCGTCACGCGAGATGAATTTGATGCGCAACGTGCCGTTCTAACACGAACCCGGGAAAAACTTGAAGAATTAGAAAAACAACTGGCAGAATTAGAAACCCGTTTAGAAGATTAGTTGTTAAAAATTGAAGCGTTAAACACCAACTCATCTCGTGTGGATAGACCGGATGTCAATCCACATAAAAAAGCACAACACTATAAAGGCAGAGCCCTAACTCTCTGCTAAATACCACGGAGGGTATCACCAATGGCTCTTGCTGTTATTCAAACTCGTGCCAAATCTGGCATTCATGCACCACCTGTTACTGTCGAAGTTCATTTATCTAATGGACTACCCAGTCTATCCATCGTAGGCATGCCCGAAACAGCAGTAAAAGAAAGTAAAGACCGGGTACGTAGTGCACTAATAAATTCCCACTTTGATTTCCCTGCACAACGCATCACTGTCAACCTCGCCCCTGCTGATCTACCCAAAGAAGGCGGCCGTTATGATCTTGCCATCGCTTTGGGAATACTAGCTGCGTCAGGTCAACTACCTAACGAACCCCTGAAGCATTACGAGTTTATAGGTGAGCTTGCACTGTCTGGAGAGCTCCGCCCTATAGACGCGGTACTACCAACCGCGATGGCCTGTGCCAAAGAACACCGAGCACTCATATTGCCACAGGATAATGCCGAAGAAGCCGCCCTTTCTGATAAAACAAAGATCTATGCCGCCGATCACTTACTCAATGTCTGTGCTCACCTCAATGGCAACTTACCTATTGAGTGTTATTCCTATTCACCCCCGCTAGAACCCACTACAACCAGCAGCGATCTCAATGAAATAATTGGGCAACATCAAGCCAAGCGTGCATTGGAAATTGCAGCAGCAGGCGGCCACAACCTGCTATTCAGCGGTCCTCCTGGAACAGGAAAAACCATGCTGGCCAGCCGACTCCCAGGGCTACTCCCGCCTCTTGATACAGAAGCGATGCTCGAGGTTGCGGCAATACATTCTGTTGCTGGATTTGGTTTAAAGCGTAGTATTCGCCAGCCGCCCTTTCGCGCACCCCATCACACAACATCAGCCATAGCACTTGTCGGCGGCGGCAGCATTCCAAGGCCAGGAGAAATATCTCTGGCACATAACGGCGTTTTATTTTTAGATGAGTTACCTGAGTTTCCACGCAAAGTATTAGAAGTGCTTAGAGAGCCATTGGAATCCAGAGAAATCATGATTTCTCGTGTCAATGCACAAACTCGCTTCCCTGCCAATTTTCAATTAGTCGCAGCGATGAACCCCTGCCCTTGTGGTTTCCTGGGAAGCAATCGATGCCGCTGCACACCAGACCAAGTAAGGCGCTACAAAGATAAAATATCCGGCCCCTTACTTGATCGTATTGATCTTCAAGTGGATGTCCCTCACCTCCCAGGGAATAAATTGATGCAACACCATACTGAAGGTGAGGAAAGCTCGGTCGTGTACAAACGAGTTTTCTCCGCCCGCCAGCAACAAATTAAACGTGCAGGTAAACTGAATGCACAGATGTCGAATCAAGAGGCAATAAAATATTGCCCTATGAATGATGAACAAAAAGCGTTGCTTAACAATGCCATTGCAAAACTTGGGCTCACAGCAAGGGGGTTTCATCGAGTTATAAAGGTGGCCCGCACTATTGCAGACTTGGAATATGCTGATTTAAATAACATTAACCAAGATAATCACTCTCAATTCTCAACCCCCAATATCAACCATTTAACTGAAGCTCTAAGCTACCGAATGACACGTTAACATTTGTTCGATTTACAGAAATAAACCTTATCAATTCAGAAAATTGTCATAAAATTGCCAAATAAGAGAAGGATACGAGTGGTATAGTCTCTATCATACGGAGAACATTCAGATGACGGTCAGCATGAATAACAACATCGAAAATGAAAGCAGCAACACTCCAGATCTTCTATCTCTGTTAGATGATCTTATTGAAAAAATACCCAAGATCAGCGAAAGCACAACAGACAATATTGATTCAAAACTCAGGGCACGCATTAGCAAGCTCACCCGAGGAATGTCACCGATGCAACTGGTTTTGGCCTATACCGATTGGCTAGGCCATTTGTCCCTCGCACCTGGTCGTCGCACCCAATTATTGCAAAGCCTGACAGAAAAAATTCTTAAATTATCGGCTGATGCAGCAAAATCGATAACAAATAAATCTGACCAAAATGCTGCACCTACATCCTCACTGTTTAAACATGAATTATGGAGCAAACCTCCTTTCAATCTTTTGGCAAAAGGTCATCAAACCGCATTGGATTTACTGAAAGAGCTCTCTACCGATGTTCCCGGTATGGAATCTTCCAGCTCAGAACTTGTAAGTTTTATCAACGAACAAATATTTCAGCTCCTGGCTCCCTCCAACAACCCGCTTACCAACCCTCAGGTGCTCAAAGCCACTTGGGATAATAAAGGCAGGAATGTACTGGAAGGTATTAGCAACCTTCTTAGAGATACCCAAAAAGGTTTACTGAACAAGAATGAACCGGATATGGGGGAGTTTAAAGTAGGTGAAAATCTGGCTATAACACCTGGCAAAGTTATTTTTCAAAATGACTTAATTGAGCTAATTCAATATAAACCAACAACCAAAACTGTTGCACAAGAGCCTGTTTTAATCGTTCCCGCCTGGATCATGAAATACTATATTCTTGATCTTTGCCCAGAGAAATCATTGGTAAAATATCTAGTAGACCAAGGCAAGACCGTCTTTATGATTTCTTGGAAAAACCCTGAAAAAGAAGATCGTGAACTCTGTTTAGACAATTACCTAAAATCGGGATTTTTTGCAGCTCTGGACACCGTTAAAACGGTCACACCGAATACTAAAATCAACGCTGTGGGCTACTGTATTGGCGGAACACTGCTCTCCATTGGTGCTGCTGCGTTAGCCCGGGAAGACGATGATATTCTTAATACCATTACCTTGTTAGCAGCACAGGTAGACTTTACTGAACCCGGTGAGATTAAACGCTTCCTCGGTGCCAGCCAACTGGCATTCCTAGACAGCATGATGTGGACTGATGGTTACCTCCAGGCTGCCAGTATGGGTAATGCTTTTAAGGCCTTACGGGCTGAAGATATGATCATCAACCCAGCCATTGAACGCTATTATCTCGGCAAGGAAACCAAGCCCAATGAATTAATGGCCTGGAATGCCGATGGCACCAGAATGCCTGCCAGTATGCACAGCCGATACCTGAAAGAATTATTTATGGAAAATCAACTGTCCTCTTGCAAATTCATAGTGGATGGAAAGCCTGTAGCCCTACAAGATGTTCGCACGCCATTTTTTGTTATTGGCACCACAACAGACCATGTTGCACCCTGGAAATCGGTCTATAAAATTCAGCATCTATGCCGATCTGAGGTCACATTCCTCTTAACCACAGGAGGCCATAATGCAGGTATTGTCTGTGGCCCAGAGCATCCAAGAAGAAAGTTCCAAGTGATGACCCATGACCCAATGGATAAGTATGTTGATCCCGACACTTGGGCATCAACCGTTGAAACCCAGCAAGGTTCATGGTGGCCATTATGGGATTATTGGCTCACAGAACAGAGTATTGATGAAGTACCCAAACGTAATATAAAGGGTACAAAGTCCCTTCGAGATGCCCCTGGTGAATATGTTTTCGGTTAATGCATGTAGGCATTAGTTCACTGACGTAGAAAGGCAAGCTTGTTACAATCCTTCGCCAGAGCCTAATCTCCAGCAAAAATAAAAAAAGCATACCCACAGCATTGAACAATCTGAACCCCCAACAAAAAGCCGCGGTTAAATATATCGACGGCCCCCTATTGGTACTTGCCGGTGCGGGCAGTGGAAAGACCAGTGTTATTACTCAAAAAATTGCTTACCTCATCAACCAGTGCGGAATCAGCGCACGCCATATAGCAGCAGTCACTTTTACCAACAAAGCAGCGCGGGAAATGAAAGAGCGTGCAGGCAAGCTTATTAGTGGACCAAGCTCAAAAGGCTTAACCGTCTCCACCTTTCATAACCTTGGCTTAACGATAATCCGACGTGAAATAAAACAACTGGGCTATAAACCAGGGTTTTCAATTTTTGATGCCGATGATGCAAAAAACCTGCTCAAAGAATTGATGCTCCGGGATTCCGACCTGGATGCTGATCATATCGATTTGGTTCAACATCAAATATCCCAATGGAAAAATAACTTGCTTGCTCCCTCACAAGCATTATCTAAAGCTGAAAGTGGTGGTGAACAGGCCATTGCTCTTGTGTACGAACGCTACAATAAAGCACTACAGGCATATAACGCCGTAGACTTTGATGACCTTATTCTAATTCCTGCCAGCCTGTTCCAAAATCACCCTGATGTGCTGGAAAAATGGCAAAACCGTATTCGTTACCTGCTAGTAGACGAATACCAAGATACCAATCATGCCCAGTATCAGTTAGTAAAATTATTGGTGGGCTCTCGTCGCACATTGACCGTTGTAGGTGACGATGATCAATCTATTTATGCCTGGCGTGGAGCTAGGCCAGAAAACCTAGCGCAATTAAATGACGATTTTCCAGAATTAAACATGATCAAACTGGAACAAAATTACCGCTCTACCGGCAGTATCCTTAAAGCAGCCAACCAACTGATCGATAACAACCCCCATGTCTTCAGTAAATCCCTATGGAGCGAACTTGGGCCTGGTGAACCCCTAAGGATTATTCGTACCGCGAACGAAGAGGTAGAAACCGAACGTGTGGTCAACGAAATCCTTGATATGCGATTGCGAAAACGCTGTCACTTTAGAGACTTTGCCATTCTCTACCGTAGTAATCATCAAGCTAAATTACTTGAAATGAAGCTGCAAACACAGGGCGTGCCGTATCACTTAAGTGGCGGTACTTCTTTTTATGCACGTACAGAAATTAAAGATGTGATGGCCTACTTGAGGCTGGTCGTGAACCCCGATGATGACAATGCTTTTCTTCGAATCATTAATACACCACGTCGACAGATAGGTACCACTACCCTGGAAAAGCTTGGGCAATATGCCAATCAACGTGAAATATCGTTAATGGATGCGATAGATGAAGTCGGCATTCAATCACTTATTCCCAGCCAAAACCTGGAGCGGTTACAACAATTTAAACAGTGGATTACCAATGTAGAGCGCAACTGCAATAACGGAAAAGTGATTGAATCTATTAAAGAAATGATTTCGGATATCGACTACGAAGGCTGGCTCCACCAAAATGCCAGTAGTGCCAATGTAGCTGAAAAGCGTATGGAAAATATTCATTTTTTGTTCGAGCAGATAAAACATTTGCTCGAAAAAGATGATATGGCCATTGTGGATAGTGATCAGTCAAACCAGGATCAAAATGAAACCCAAATGGCCGATGCCATTGCCAAACTTCTATTGCGAGATTTATTAGACCGGCAGGAAGAAGAATCAGCTGATGACAAAGTTCAGTTAATGACACTACATGCCGCCAAGGGCCTGGAATTCCCCCATGTATTTTTGATCGGCATGGAAGAAGGAATTTTGCCCCACCGTAACAGTGTGGATGATGGCAACCTTGAGGAAGAGCGTCGCTTGGCCTATGTTGGTATTACCCGGGCCAGACAAAGTTTAACCATGACCATGGCGAGCAAACGGAAACAATTTGGTGAAATTATCAGTAGCACCCCCAGCCGGTTTATGGACGAATTACCCCAGGACAATCTAGAGCGGGAAGGGTTTGGCGACGACAACCCTGAGCTCGTCAAAGAAAAAGGTAATAAGTCTCTGGATGCACTTAAAGGCCTGTTTGCGTAAACTCATTTACCTAAAAACTATTTGCCCCCCCTGAACTCTTAACCCCTCAACTCTTAAAAATACTGATTCACCCAGACTAAACATTATTTCTGCAACAGACTTCACACTAGTTGTGGTATCACCTGCTTTACTCCGTACTCATGCAGAAAGAAAATACTTTCCATCAATGATGGAGTAGTGAAGATGAACAGTGTTTTTGCATTAGAGCAAGATAAGCAGACCCTGGACAAACTATTAGCCAATGCACCCGTACTTCCCAATGTGGTGTCAAAAATGTTGGTGCTAGATAAAGAAAGCGAAGACTACTATGAAGATGTTCTGTCTCTTGCTTCAGAAGACCCTTTTATTGCAGCAAAAATCATTTTTCTTGCTAACTCTGCCGCCCTTGCCGGTCGGACTAAAATTGAAACACTGACACAAGCCGTAGTCCGTGTTGGTATTAATCAAGTCTCTACACTCATCACATCAATCTCTTTGAGTAAATCATTTAAACCCACCCACCAATCTCATCGAAATCTGTGGCTTCACTCCCTTCAAGTGGCTATTGCTGCAACAAAAATTGCCCAACTCAATCAGATCAATGGTGAACAGGCATACCTGTCTGGGCTTCTACATGAAATTGGGCGGTTCATTCTTCTAGCTACCGATGTAGAGAAATTCAACTGTTTATCAGATGATTTACTAAGTACCAGCCCCGAATTAGTGCAACAGGAAATTGAAGTATTTGGTTTCAACAGCATCGATGTAACGATGAATACCTTAAGTGCTTGGCATATACCGGACACCATAGCCAGTGCCATTACAGCTCACTTACTCAATACCATTGAAGGATATTTTGATCCTGCCGAGCTTTTACTAACAACACCCGCTCTCGATACAGCAGAAACAGACTCCAATGCATTGGAAGCCATTCTTTCCATTGCTGATAGACTAAGCTGCATCATTCAACAAAATCCGGACTTGGAAACTTTAGAAGAGAATGAAATAGAAACTTTGATCAGAAACGATATACCCAATCTGGGTAACAGCGCCTTATTTTTACCCCCTGCTGCGTTGGCAAAATCGTTACCGACTATAGCCTCAGAAGCTAAAGAACTAGCCACGTCCCTAGGCGTGGGATAATTTGGTAGATCACTGTTTTGAAAATTGTTTCAAATAAAAATTAAGAGAATTTTCTTTCAAGAACAAAAAACAACCAAATCAACAAACAAATGGCAGTCGTTGGGTGACAACAATTTCTTCGGGGGTTAGACGGCAGCCATAGGCCAATACCTCTACACCAGCGGCTATGGCTTCACGCAATATTGTGCCATATTCAGGATCGATATCATCAGCTGGGCCCACCTCATTAGCGCCAGAATGCTGTACACAAAAAACTAATACCGCACGATGACCTTCCTCAACCATCTTCATCAACTCTCGCAAATGTTTGGCACCTCTCGATGTCACAGCATCCGGAAACAACACACGGCCATTACCTACGCCCAACGTAGTGTTTTTGACCTCTACGTAGCATTGCTCGCCATTTTTACTGAGCAAAAGATCAATACGACTATTCTCCTCTCCATACTTTACTTCTGGCCGAATATTGTCGTAACCCTGTAGCTCTGTAATGGTGCCACTCTCAATCCCTTCACGTACCAAATGGTTGGGACGCTGGGTATTCACACCAACCAAATCACCTTCTGGTGTTGTAGATATTTCCAGAGTACCTGGGAGCTTTCTTTTGGGATTGTTTGAACGTGAAAACCAGCAAGGTGTTTCAGCTATCCAACAATTCTTCATAGAACCAGTATTAGGGCAGTGAATAGTTAGCTCTTCCCCTGTGCCTAGCCGAATGTCTGTTAAAAACCGTTTGTAGCGCTTAAGTAATATCGCTTCTTCAAAAGGTGGATCGATTTTCACACTAATGCCTGCCTTATACGCTCAACACCCAGCTTCAGGCGTTCTAATGGCTCTGTATAAGAAAAACGTACATGATGACTTGCCCTGTGGTGGCCGAAATCAATTCCCGGCGTACAGGCTACTCCATGCTCTCTCAGCAATTGCCAGCAAAAGTCTTCACAATTGTCCGTAAATTTTTTCACATCGGCATAGACATAAAAGGCTCCAGAAGGAGCATGATTGATGCCAAACCCCAAATCCCTCAATGCGGGCACCAAATAATCCCGACGTTGCTTAAACTCGGTACGACGCTGCTCAAGGATTCCCATAGTCTCTGGAGAGAAGGCCGAAAGTGCAGCATATTGGGCGACAGTTGGGCTTGAAATATAAAAGTTTTGAACCATCACATTAATAATGTCGGCCACACCCTCTGGCACAACCATCCAGCCTAAGCGCCAACCCGTCATGCCAAAAAATTTAGAAAAACTATTAATAACAAAGGCTTCATTAGTGATTTCAAGAATAGAAGCGACTGGCTCATCTTCATAGGTCAGACCATGGTAAATTTCATCTACCACTAGACTCCCGCCTCGACCAGACACTTCTTGGTGTAAAGCCAGAAGATTATCCCGGCTAATGACCTCACCCGTGGGGTTACTTGGCGAAGCCACCATAACGCCCACTGTATTATCCTGCCAATGGGAGGCAACTAATTCAGCCGTGAGTTGATAGTTATCCTCTGCATTTACCGGGATAAATTGTGGTTCGGCATCAAGGCGCCTGACAAAATTAGGGTTACAGGGATAGCCAGGGTCAGATAACAGCAGACCATCTCCTGGGTTTAGCAACAAATCACACACCATCCCAAGAGCTGCACTACTGCCTGTTGTAACGATGATCCTCTGTGAATCAATAGAGAGCCCGTAATAGCGCTTGTAATGGTCTGCAATCGCTTGTCGTAACTCAGGAATACCACAAGGTGGCGTGTAAGAAGTTTTTCCTTCATCAATCGCTTTATTAGCGGCTGCCACAATCGGTGCAGCAGTAGAAAAACCTGGCTCACCCACGCCCATACGAACGATATCCTGTCCTTGGGACTGAAGTTCAGCGGTCTCCTCCAGAAAATCTACAGCCCGGAACCGGGTCAAATGTCGAGTTCTTTCTGCAAGGCGCACTATGATTTTCCCCTATTCTGTCCCTACTCATTATTCTGACCAACGTACACAGTCAAATAAGACAACGATAAAAACTGCTTGATATCCCAGGCGATATTATGGGCCGATTTATTAAATAATCATACCAACCCAGAGCTCATTCCCTTCACTCAAGAATCTTTGATTTTGCACATATCACCAAGAACTACTGTTTTTGGTTCATTCTGCTTTTCCCCCTCATCCAGCCATAATTTGTTGCAATAAAGGGCTTTCTAGGCATTCAATGCAAAAAACTATGTTTTTTTACTTGAAAAAAATCTCTTCTAGCACTATAAACGCGGGTCTCGTAAATCACCGAGCGTTGGAACACATGCCAAAGAAAGCAGAAAAAGCCACAGTTGCCGCACTCCACGGCTTTGCACCCTACACCGCGAAAAAAGGTGAGGAGTACATGAATGAAGCGCAACAAGAGCACTTCAAAAACATTCTGCTGGCCTGGAAACGGGAACTAATGGAAGAAGTAGATCGCACTGTAACTCATATGAAAGATGAGGCTGCGAACTTTCCTGATCCTGCTGACCGAGCCACACAAGAAGAAGAATTCAGTCTAGAACTCCGTACCCGAGACCGCGAGCGCAAGCTCATCAAGAAGATTGATAGCACTGTAGAGCGTATAGAAAGCGATGACTATGGCTTTTGCGATCAGTGTGGTGTCGATATCGGTGTTCGCAGGTTAGAAGCACGCCCTACGGCGAATCTTTGCGTCGACTGTAAGACCCTTGATGAGATCAAAGAAAAGCAGCTCACTGGCGGCTAAACAATAACTTATCTAGTGGAGGGGTAGTTCATGAGTCATCATCAACTTGCCCCTTAACATGAATAAAGATTCTCTTTACTCTTCTGATTCGTTGCCCCCCCTAAATATCTATAGAGGGCGCTTTGCCCCTTCGCCATCAGGCCCACTCCATTTTGGTTCCCTGGTCAGTGCGCTTGCCAGTTACCTGGATGCAAAAGCCAACCATGGTGTGTGGTTGGTAAGAATGGAGGATATTGACCCGCCCAGAGAAATGGCTGGGGCCGCTGACACTATCCTTAAGCAACTTGAACGACATGGCCTGTACTGGGATGACGCCGTGCTTTACCAAAGCCAGCGCAGTAAGGCATACCAATCTGTTTTGGAAAAATTAAAACAAACAGGCCAAATCTATCCCTGCCAATGCAGCCGACAACAGCTAAAAGAACACCAGGGCATTCATAATTATCGTTGTGAATTATTCGATCAGACTGCGCCCTTTGCCCTACGGCTGTCAGCCAAAAAGCCATGCCAAATGACCTTCCATGATATATTTCAGAGTAATCAACAACAGGATATTCAACAGGAAGTCGGTGATATGGTTCTATACCGTAAAGACCAACTTTTTGCATACCAACTGGCTGTTGTTGTTGATGATGCCTTCCAACAAATCACTCATGTCATTCGAGGCAGCGATTTACTGAGTTCAACACCTAGACAAATTTACCTACAACAACAGTTAAAATTACCCACGCCAGAATATGGTCATATTCCTGTCGCAGTGAACCCGAATGGTCAAAAGCTCAGCAAACAAAATCATGCCAAATCAATTGATGATAATACCGCTGAACAGAATCTAGCCACCGCAATACGCTGGCTAGGGTTACCATTACCCGCTTCCCATACATTTACCAATTGTGATGAATTATTAACCTGGGGAATATCACACTGGCAACGTAGCAAAATACCTAAAATGCAAGAGAAGGTTGCATCCAACTGATTTCTAGGTAACATTAGTGATGCAGTACATAACTAATAAAAATAAAT
The DNA here is from genome assembly GCA_021773405.1 of Porticoccus sp. Lineage (GTDB taxonomy): Bacteria > Pseudomonadota > Gammaproteobacteria > Pseudomonadales > Porticoccaceae > Porticoccus. The sequence continues at coordinate 17,696 of JAJFKD010000010.1, read as the reverse complement.
AATAAAAATAAAGTTGGATACATTGCTAGCAGGTTGATGGAGAAATTGCTCTTAAAACCGGTAGTATATGGGATATAGGGGAAGCCTTAGGGCTTCCTTTTTTAATGCCTATTTTTTTAAGGTATTATCTTTTTTGGGATTACTTTTTTTACATTAAAGACAGACAAAGCCCCTAAAAAGTCTTTTATATACCCCTATGCTAGAATCGCTTCTTCGCGAATAGCAGCTGTATTTACGCTGGCTAAAATGATGCCTAAAACATGCTAAAAAAAATCTCTAATATTTTTAAGAGAAATGCAAAACAAGCCCCTAATGAGCCCAATACATTACATTCCGGGCAACATACCCTATCTGCAAAAAAAATAAGTTCTGGTGCTCGAAAGGTTGTTGAGCAATTAACTGATGGTGGCTATGAAGCCTATCTGGTAGGTGGCTGTGTGCGCGATTTAATGATGGGACTTAAACCCAAAGATTTTGATGTCGCTACCAATGCCACCCCAGAACAAGTTAAAGAGTTATTTAGGCGTTCCAGAATCGTAGGTCGGCGATTTCAGATTGTTCATGTTCGGATGGGACCAGAAGTGATAGAAGTCACTACTTTTAGAGCCCACCATAATACAAAAAATAGTACAAAGAACGGTGCAAAAGATAACGCAAAGAAAAGCCATCGGGATAAATCTCAGCGTTCTGCTAAAGGAATGCTACTGCGAGACAATATATTTGGCTCCATTGATGAAGATGCCAGCCGCCGTGACTTCACCATGAACGCATTTTATTACCACCCTCATGACAATAGTGTCTACGACTATGCCAATGGCTTGCCCGATATAGAAAACCGTTTAATTCGTATTATAGGCAACCCGGAAGAGCGCTACCGGGAAGACCCCGTCAGGATGCTAAGAGCACTTAGGTTTGCGGCAAAGTTAGGCTTTAATCTTGAAGAAAATACCGCTCACGCTATTACAAAAACTCACAAGTTGTTAGCAGATATTCCACCTGCAAGGCTCTTTGATGAAATTTTAAAACTATTTATGCACGGACATGCTTTAGCCACCTTCCATCTGCTACGGCAGTACAAGCTATTTGATGTTCTATTTCCCGCAACAGCTGCTGCTTTATCCAAAGACCCAGGCTATTACCTCAAGTTTATTGAACAGGCTCTGACCAATACCGATATTCGTATTCGAAGCAACAAACGAGTGACACCAGCCTTTTTATATGCCGCATTACTATGGCCCGCCGTTAAAGAAACAGAACAACTTTTTTCTCAACAAGGCGATTCACCCGTTTATGTCTTACAGCAAGCGGCTGGAGAAGTTACAACACGCCAGTGCCAACGAATAGCCATACCTCGCCGATTCACACTTCCCATGCGGGAGATTTGGGAATTGCAACTAAGACTGCCGAGAAGAGCAGGCAATCAAGCCTTTAGGTTGATGGAAAATAAGCGATTTAGAGCTGGCTACGACTTTCTCTTATTACGAGAAGAAACGGGGGAAATTGAGTCGGGACTCGGTCTATGGTGGACAAACTTCCAAGATGCCGGTGATGAAAAACGCCAAGAGATGGTCAAAAAAGTACAGCAACCACGCAATGCTTCAAGAAACAAAAACAGGCGCAGAAAAAAAACTGCCAAGCCAAAACCCTCGACTTCCCCAGAAACCTCTAGGCATGACTGAAATAGCCTACATATCAATCGGCAGCAACCTAAACAATCCACAACAACAGGTCATTACAGCTGTAACCGAACTCAATGAGGTATTAAACACAAAGGTTGCCGCCGTGTCCCACTGGTATCGTACCAGCCCCATGGGTCCACAAGACCAACCAGACTATATCAATGGTGTAGCCAAGCTAGAAACAAAGCTAAGCCCTGAACAGCTACTGAAAGCACTACAAACAATTGAAGATGGTCATTTTCGTGAAAGGAAAGAACATTGGGGAGCACGTACGCTGGACCTGGATATTTTGCTTTATGGTAATCAGACAATCAATTTACCCTATTTACAAATTCCTCACCCGGGCATAACAACCCGCAATTTTGTGTTGCTTCCTCTGGCTGACATTAACCCTCAACTCGTGTTACCCGATGAAACTGCCCTAGCAACACTCTTGGAAAGTTGCTCCTCAAAAGGTATCGTTCGCCTCTCATCAGGAGATATCTGTGGAACAACCGGCTAACGACCTTCCGTTTATGCTTGATACCGCTCAACTACCTCGTTTTATTGCAGTGGAAGGCCCTATTGGCGTAGGGAAAACAACACTGGCTAAACGACTGGCCAGTAGTTTTAATTACGATACCCTTTTGGAGCAAGCTGAAGACAATCCCTTCCTGGAGCGCTTTTATCAGGACCGTAGGGCCGGAGCACTCCCAGCCCAGTTATATTTTCTATTTCAGCGCGCCAAACAAATCCAGGAAATTCGCCAAGGAGATATGTTCCAGCAAGTCCGCGTCGCTGATTTCCTTATAGAAAAAGACCAACTATTTGCGCAAGTTACCTTGGATGATGAAGAACTAAAGCTTTACCAAATGGTGTATCAACAACTGACCATTGACGTCCCCAGACCTGATTTAGTTGTCTACCTTCAAGCGCCAACTGATGTTTTGTTAGAACGTGTTCAACGTCGTGGAATAGAAACTGAGAAGTCCATAGAAGCGAATTACCTAACCCAACTCAACGATGCCTACACCCAGTTCTTTTATTATTATGATGAAGCACCACTACTCATTGTTAACGCTACGGATATAGACTTGGCGAATAGCGAAAGCGATTATCAGAATTTGGTGGAATATATGTTGGGCATCAAGTCTGGGCGACACTATTATAATCCAGGTCCACGAAATGCGGACCCTTATAGCACAAGTTCAAACAACCCTAGCACTCACCTTCGCTGAAGTAATCCAACTTAATACTAACCAGCACGAACAGGATGCCCATCATGCAAACGGTAACCATTAATACTTTGAATGCACTAAAACAGGAAGGCAAAAAATTTCCTGTCATTACTGCTTATGATGCTTCCTTCTCACGACTGGTTGAGCTTGCCGAAATTGAAGTCGTTCTAGTCGGCGATTCGCTCGGGAATGTTATACAAGGTCACGGCAGTACTGTTCCTGTAGACATGGACGACATGATTTACCATGTTCAATCTGTTTGTCGAGGCAACAGTAAATCATTAGTCATTGCAGACCTTCCCTTTATGTCTTATGCCACTGAAGAGCAAACCATGGCAAATGCTGCACACCTGATGCAAGCCGGTGCGCACATGGTCAAATTGGAAGGCGGTGCTTGGCTTGAAGAATCAGTCCTCATGCTCAGCGAACGAGGAATTCCGGTCTGTGGTCATTTAGGATTAACCCCCCAGTCCGTCAATAAATTTGGTGGCTACAAAGTACAGGGACGCACCGAAGAAGCGGCAGAACAAATGATTCAAGATGCTCACCTACTGGAACAAGCAGGCATTGACCTACTAGTTTTAGAATGTGTACCTACCCCCCTTGCCAGCAAGATCACAAGTGAATTAAATATTCCTGTTATCGGCATTGGCGCAGGGCCAAATACTGATGCTCAAGTCCTGGTAATTTACGATATATTGGGCCTATCACCACGCCAACCAAAGTTTTCAAAGAATTTTTTAACCGATGTTGATGGTATAGAAGCGGCTTTAACTGCTTACGCCAACGAAGTTCGTTCGGGTGCTTTTCCTGCTGCAGAGCATGGCTTTAAATCATAAAGCCTTAAAAAAACCATCTCATTGAAATTGACTAAACGGTTTAAAATCAAGCATTTGGGCTAGCCTAAATGCTTTTAATCCTGTATAAAAAGGCCACCTTCACTTTATATTACAAACCACGACAGTAAGAATAGCAGCACAAGTAAAAGTACTTAGCATCTAAATCATTAAAAAAATGTTACACGGCAGATAGGTTTCGACCGGTTATAAGGATCTTCAACCATTTACTATATCCAAGGGCCGTAAATGAAAAACAATAAAAAAAATGGCGGGGTTTCCCGGGCAATTAGAAACACTGGAGCCACTTCTAGCGAGCTCATTAGTCTCGTTATTATCATTTCGTTTATCACAGCGCTCACACTGATCTCCGTCGAAATATTAAAAAACAAGTTCCAGCATGATATTGAAAATGCCCTTCAAAACGTTTTGGATATCACGAAAGAAGGCTTTATTCATGAAGAAAACAAGCAACTCAAGGCTGTTCAGTTGCATGCAAGCTCAACTGAGCTAGTAGAAATCGCTGAAACCTTGCTGGCAAATAAATCTAATCCATCCGAATCGACTTACCAACATTCACTTGCACAACTGCGCCATTATTTTAGCCAAGATCTAGCCGAGCAAAGGCATCTTGGGTTTTATATTATTGGGCCGGAAAACATCAATATTGCCTCAGCTCACAATGATGACCTAGGGAAAACCAACCTACTTACCTCTCAGCCAGAACTACTTGATAAGCTTTGGTCTGGTGAAGCCACTCTCACCCGAATTCAACACAGTGACATAGAACTGAAAGACGAAAGTGGCCGCCCTATCTCTAACCCCGCCACCATGTTTGTCGGCGCACCTATTCGCAACGATAAAAATGATGTGATTGCACTACTCACCCTGCGAATCAATCCCTACAACGAATTATTTCCGTTGCTGGAGAAAGAGCATTTAGGCGCTACTGGAGAAACCTACGCTTTTGATAAAAGTGGCCTTATGCTTAGCCACAGCCGATTTGAAAATGAGTTAAAAGAATTACACTTACTGGACAAGCTGGAAGCAGAAGACCATGCCATTCGGCTTTATGATCCAGGTTCTAATCTGCTTAAAAACCCTGAATTAGGTAATGAGATCAAACCTGTACTCACCGATATGGCTGCTAGCGCCATTCGCGGAGAACCAGGGAGTAATATCGAAGGCTATAGAGATTACCGGGGCGTAAATGTTGTCGGTGCCTGGCATTGGTTTCCAGAAGTCGATATAGGTATTACCACGGAACAAAATGTATCCGATGCTTACAGTACCTTCCACTACGTAAGAAAATTGAGCTTGATTGTCAGTGGTGTCATCTGCCTACTCATCATTGTGCTATACGCTATTACCGCAACAAAAAGACAAAAAATAAAGGTATCTGAAGCCTACCTAGACGCTATTTACAAAACCTCTATTGATGCCCTTATCATTATCAATAAGCAGGGCATTATTCAAAAATGTAACCCAACTACTGAAGAATTATTCGGCTACACCAGCGATGAGCTGGTAGGCCAAAATGTCCGAATACTGATGCCTGATCCCCATCGCAGTCAGCACGATGCCTACCTGGATAACTACCAAAAATCTGGCACTGCAAATAAAGAAACCACTGTCATTGGCACCGTTCGTGAGTACGAAGCTATTAAGGCGGATGGATCTTTGTTTCCAATAGAACTCAACGTTAATCCATTAGAACTCCCAGGTGGCACTTTATTTGCGGGCAGCATTCGAGACATCAGCAAAAGGAAGCAGGCGCAACAACTAGCACATGACAACGAACAACATCTAATTAATACATTGAGACATGCACATGTGGGTACCTGGGATTGGAGCAAAGAAACACAAACCATGTCCTATACCGGTAACACCGCTCAAATTTATGGCCTGGAATCAGAAGGAACTATTGAGGTATGTAATCGCCAAAGCCTGGACTTTATCCAATGTGTCCATCCCGACGATCAGGAGATGGTCAAAAATGCAGTAAATTCATCAAGCCTTTCAGATAACGAATTTAATATTGAATATCGTGTGGTCTGGCCAGATGGCAGCACCCATTGGATCAATGCCCGAGGTGACGTCATTTTTGATAACCATGGTATCCCAACTAATACCATGGGAATTATTCAAGATATCACCCAGCAAAAAGAACTTGGGCAGGAACTCCAGGAATCGGAACAGGCACTTCGTGAAAGTGAAAATCACCTCAGTAATATTTTGAACACAGCACCTGTTAATATTTATATCAAAAACCTTGAAGGTAAGTACATTTTTGTTAACCCTGCCTGGAAAGAATCCGTCTCTTTAAGTACAAAAAATGTACTTGGTAAAGATGATTATGATCTTTTCAATTCTGAAGTTGCCGCTGTGCATGAAAACACTCAGCAAATGGCGCTTAAAAATAAACAAGATATAACGTTCGAAGAAGAATTCACCACAAAAGACGGTGAAAATAAATCATTCATGACCAGTATTTTCCCTCTGCAAAACACCAATGGTGAAGTCTATGCACTAGGTGGTTGGTCTACTGAAATTACCGGGCTAAAGCAGACACAACATGATCTAGAGTTGGCAAAACATGAGGCGGACGCCTCAAGCCATGCAAAGTCTGCATTCCTTGCCACAATGAGCCATGAGATTAGAACACCAATGAATGGTGTTGTAGGCATTGTGGATGTATTAGGTCACACCTCATTGGATGATAGTCAGAAAAAACTGGTTAAAACTATCAGTGACTCGTCCTTTACCTTGCTGGGTATCATCGATGACATCCTAGATTTTTCTAAAATCGATGCCGGCAAAATGGAGCTGGAACAAATCACCATTTCTATGGATGACATCCTTGATGGTGTAGGGGAAACACTACTTCCTTTAGCGACAAAGAAAGATATTGAGCTCATCACGTTTTGTGACCCTGGGTTACCAGAGTTTTATGGTGATCCCGTCAGACTTCGTCAAATCCTTTACAACATCAGTGGCAATGCCATCAAGTTTACCGAGAGCAGTGAAAACTCTCGGGGGCGCGTGATCATGCGCTGCGAACGGCCCAATACCATTGGTGATATGAACACGTTAATTTTTCGGATCCAAGACAACGGCATTGGTATGCCCGTTACTGTGCAGGAAAGGCTTTTCAGCCCCTTCTCCCAAGCAGAGTCTTCAACCACCCGTGAATTTGGTGGCACAGGTCTGGGCCTAACCATCAGCAAACGACTGACCGAATTAATGGGTGGTGATATCTCTGTCGAAAGTGAAGAAGGTGAAGGCACATTATTTACAGTATCTTTACCTCTCACACCAGTGAAAGACAGATCTGAAACCTTGGAAAATAAATTAAAAGATATCCCCGTTTTATTTTTTAATGGGGATGAAGTCATTGATAAAATTCTATCGCGCTATCTCAGTGCAGAAGAAATGTCACTTTATGATCCTTCCAGTGCAGAGCTAAACCAACTAACCCATGAGCAACAAGATGGCCCACAACCGCTAGTGGCGATTATTGTAGATACTCATGACAATAAAAGTTATATCGCAGATATTCAGGCACAGCTCAGAGAACAATATGCTGAGAAAACACAACTTAGTTTTATTATCATCAGCCAGGGGCTTCGTCGCAAAGCACGTCACTTGTGTGATGATACCTTACAACTCGACATGAACAGCCTAAGCAGAACCACCTTTATAAAAACAGTCTCAGGTTCTGTAGGGCTAATAGAACCTGACCTTGGTCTCAAAGAAGACAAAGCCAGCCTTGAAACAAATACTATTCTCTCAGCAGAAGATGCTGCGCTCAAAGGCACACTATTCCTTGTGGCCGAAGACAACCCAGTCAACCAACGTGTTATTAGTCATCAACTTAACCTTCTTGGCTTTTCAGCCGAAATTGCAAATGACGGGAAGGAAGCTCTGGCAATGTGGAAGCAAGGCAATGGAAAATACAGTTTGCTACTTACAGACTGCCATATGCCTCATATGGATGGCTATGATCTTTCTCGTGAAATCAGAAAGATTGAAGGGAAGGTAGAATCTTGCCTGCCCATCATTGCTATTACCGCCGATGCCATGAAAGGCACAAAGCAAGAATGTCTCGATGCAGGTATGAACGACTACATCACCAAGCCCCTTCAAATCAGTGTACTTTCAAGCAAACTGAATGAATGGCTTCCAGTAAATAATGATACGGCTGCAGTGCAGATTGAAAATACTGTAGAAGAAGCAGCTGATGATAATAAACACATTGTCATTGATCCAAAATCGTTACCTGAACTGCTTCAATCAGATGACCACTCCCTGTTATCTGAGTTCTACCATGAGTTTCTCAAATCAGCCACAGAAATTATCGAACAAATTTCTCAGGCAACTGAAGAAGACAACATGAAAAAAGTCAGTTCAGAAGCCCACAAGTTAAAATCTTCTTCCTATAGCGTTGGAGCAAATACCTTGGCAAATTGCTGCTTGTTACTCGAAACATCAGGAAAGCTCGGTGAAAGTGAAGTTGTTAAGGAAAATATTGAGCCGCTCACCTCATTTCTTAAACAAGCTGAAGGTTGGATTGTTGAGCACTACCCAAATAAATAAATCCAAATAATTAATTTAAATCAAATGAATAATAAATGATGAGAGCTATGTAATAAAAAATATTGGATCACGAACAAGGATGTATAAAACTAATGAATTTATTAAGCGCCTTTTATAATTGACCAGATAAGAAGTAGGTATTGTTATGACGGACACACTTTTAGATAACATTGAAGCACTTTGCATATTGTTGGTTGACGACGACCCCTTTATGCAGAGAATTATTGAAAAAGTGCTTAAAGACCTCGGCTTTGAAAATATTAAAAAAGCCAATGATGGCCAAGAAGCCTTAGAAGTACTTGGCCAGGGAAATATTGACCTGCTTCTAACAGACATTCAAATGCCTAATATGAATGGTCTGGAATTAATGAAAACTATCCGCTGTGGAAATAGCTCAGTAGCAAGAGATTTACGCACCATCATTATCACCTCATTTTCTAATACAGAAACCCTTGGCTCATCTATGGCCCTGGATGTTAATGGCTTTCTGACAAAACCCTTTAAACCGGTTACTGTCATGAAAACCATTATGCAAGCCTTTGCAGAAGAGGATTCTGAATTACGCTCAGAGGAAAGCTATCTAGAGGTAAAAACTGACTTAAGCAGTTTAGGCGAAGATGAAGGTGCTTCCCCCGAAACCATAACGGAAGAAAGCCCACCTGAAGACAACCGCAATCAATGCATCAACATTCATCAACTCCAACCAGGCATGCGACTTAATAAAGACGTAAAAACTGAAAAAGGTGTGCTATTACTTTCTGCTGGGTTTGTATTAAATAAAAACACCATTAGTCGTTTGTTTGAATTAGGCGATGTCATTGCCGAACATGACTATCATGTAATAGAGGAATAAAAGAGGAAAACTTATTTCTGGGGAATTTGTCCAACTCTATGGTAAAAACATCATAGTTAATATGACCAATTTCCCCAGAAAATCACTATGGCAATAACAACAGCCAAAAAATGGAGCATTTCATCAAGCTACCTTCCTCAGATAAAAACCTAGCCTCCAAACTGTCATTCATTTTTGCCATTATAGCGATACTAGTTCCAAATACAGCTTTAACCCTGGATTTCAGCTTCCAATCCATTCAAGCCGATATCGAAAAAAAGCACCAAAATATCAAACATATTAAGGCAGGTGATCTCTTAAAATTAGGCCATAACACCATCATCTTTGATGTAAGAGAAAAACAAGAATTTGATGTCAGCCATATAAAGAATGCCATTCGAATCAAACCCGACATTGATAGCATAAAATTTATTGAAACATTTTCTAATCAACTAAAAGGAAAAAATCTCGTTTTCTATTGTTCCGTAGGGCGACGATCATCAGCTCTGCCTCTCGATTACAGCCATTGCTTATCAAGGAAGGGGTACATGAAGTTTACAATTTAAAGGGTGGGATTTTTCAGTGGCACAACGAAGAAAAATCATTAGTACAAAACGGTCGGCTCACCAAACATATACACCCTTATAGCCCTTTATGGGGTCTGTTATTAGAGAACAAACCATCAATAAAATATTCTCCAGACACCCCCACAGACAAACCAGAGTAGCTTATACGCTCCCAACCTATAATGGTTCAGACCAAACAGGATGTTTTGTCATCACAGATACAAACAAATCTGAATCCAAAAAATTTGTAAGCCAACTTTGTAAGTTTGAATAAGGCGACAAATCAAACCAATTTTTATCTGCAAAGGCAAATTGCCGAATAAAAGGAAAAATAGCCACATCCGCTACACTGATAGTTTTACCCAATAAATATTTTTCAATAGACAGCCTTTGTTCCAGGGCCATTAAAAATTCTTCGGCCTGGGATCGATAATATTCCATAGGGTGTTCTGGAAAACGCTCAAAGTATTTATAGTGATCCAAGTGGCACTTAAACTCTCCATCATTCCATTGAATAAGCTGTTCAACTTCCGTTTCTAATTCATCAACCCACCAATGCTCAGGGTCACTCTGTTCTAATGCCCAGCGCATAACATCATAGCTTTCATCCAAAGCCTGGCCATCAGGAAAAATTAATACTGGCACAGTGCCTTTAGATGATGCAGCCAACATAGATGGTGGTTTGTCTTTCAACAACACTTCACGCATCTCGACCTGAACACCTGCATAGTGGAGTGCCATTCGTGCACGGATGGCATAAGGGCAACGGCGAAACGAATAAAGAATCGGCAACATAATCAAATATAGTCAGATGTATTAGAAATTTTAGATTTAATACTAAGTTTATATTTTAATGCTAAAAGGGCATACAAAATAAGGCGTTTCTGTAACAACAGCCGTTTATAATGGCTTTACTTACCTACAGATATCAATAACACCCTGAGAACACTATCAATGGATCTACTGCCACATATTGAAATTGAACCAGCAACAACAGCCAATGCATCCATTATTTGGCTACATGGGTTAGGGGCTAATGGTCATGATTTCGAACCCATCGTGCCAGAATTAAATTTGCCTGAGAATATGGCTGTCAGGTTCATTTTCCCCCATGCGCCAGAAATACCTGTCACTATTAATGGCGGTTTTGTCATGCCGGCTTGGTACGATATTCTGGAAATGTCCATTGAGCGCAAGGTGGATAAAGAACAGCTTGTTCAATCCGCCCAGGCCATACAAGCACTTATCGATCGGGAAATAGAACGGGGAATAACAAGTGAAAGAATTATTGTTGCTGGTTTTTCCCAGGGCGGCGCAGTAGGTTTTCATGCCGCCCTAACCTACCCCAAACCCCTGGCTGGATTATTGGCCCTATCAACCTATTTCGCCACCGTTGATTCCATCGATATAGCACCCGCCAACAACCAACTGCCTATTCAAATTTTTCATGGAACCCATGACCAAGTCGTTCCCGAGATTCATGGGCAAAATAGCGTCAAGTTTTTAACTGCTTTAGGCTTCAAGCCCGGTTATCAAACTTTCTCCATGGAACATGCTGTCTGCCTGGAAGAAATAAATGCTATCTCTGAGTGGATACAAACAGCCTTGAGGGAATAGGCAGTCCTGAACCAATAAAAAGCTCTGAGCTAACGGAAAGCCCTAAAACTATGAAGACGTCAAAGCCACAGTACCCCTACGCCGAGCCACCGAATATTGGGGAGCCCATTAAAGTAGCTAAGGGTGTTTACTGGCTGCGTATGCCTCTTCCCTTCAAACTTGATCACATAAATTTGTGGCTGCTGGAAGAAGATGATGGATGGACTGTGGTGGATACAGGTTTAGCTACTGATGAAACAACCGACATCTGGGAAAATTTGTATAAAAAAATAACTGAACACAAACCCATTAAACGTCTAATCGCCACCCATATGCACCCAGACCATATTGGGCTTGCCGCCTGGTTATGCCGTCGTGGTAGTTCAACTCAAGGTAACAGCTCCCCTCCTTTTCCGGAAACAGAGCTGTGGATGTCTCGCAGTGAATATATGTACTGTCGAATACTTCTGGAAGACAGTAATCGGGAAGCACCTGATGTTGCAGTTAAATTTTATCAAGCTGCAGGGTTTGACGAAGAACAATTAAACTATTATCGATCAAAGTTTGGCGCTTTTGGCAGCATGATCCGAGGCATGCCAAACAGCTATCACAGACTACAGTGCGGTGACACATTCACTGTTAATGGCCACCAATGGCAAATCGTTATGGGTGAAGGGCATTCACCCGAACATGCATGCCTATGGTGCCCAGAACTTGAACTGTTTATATCCGGCGACCAATTACTTCCTACCATATCGTCTAATGTGAGTGTTTGGCCTATAGAGCCAAGCAATAATCCCCTCGAAGACTGGATAGCGTCTTGTAAAAAACTCCAGGCACTTTTGCCAGAAAACACATTGGTACTGCCTTCCCACGGCTTACCTTTTCGAGGGGCAAAACAACGTTTAAATAAACTAATTGATGATCATGAAAAAGATCTTCAAACCATTTATACAAATTGCGAAACACCCAAAAGAGTAGTCGACCTTTTCTCTCTAATTTTTAAATCTAAAATTTCACATTCAACGTTGGTATTTGCGGCTGGTGAAAGTTACGCACACTTGAACTGCTTAATGGAAAGAAACATGGTCACAATGACAAAAGATGAGAACGGTGTGAATTGGTATCAGAAAAAATAAACTCTCTTATTTAAAACCAGAGCTATCACTTTTTAAAGCCAGAACTAATGGGAAGACTCAGTTACCTTTACCATTTGACGATAATGCACCTTGCCCAGTAACAACTGCGCCACAATTGCACCTATTAGTGCCAACATCATGTCCCATTGCGCATCCCAAACATCACCCTGAGTACCCAGAAATTCAACAGAGCCATCCCCACCAATAACAGCAGTCCACCACTCTAGCAACTCATAAAAGGCACTGAAGGCCAAACAAAAACAGGTAGTAAGAAAAAATAACCAACGCTTTCCAGCGCTTATTTTCACCAAATTTAGCACATGCTTACGCCATAAAATTTCCCGGGCCAGAATGGCAGGAATAAATCCCTGTGCCAGATGCCCAATACGATCATAATGGTTACGGGAAAATTCAAACCAGTCCTGCATCCAGAAACCCAAAGGCACTCTTGCATAGGTGTAATGAGCACCCACCACTAAAATAATCGAATGCACACAAATCAGGTAATAACTGATACGAGTTAAAGGAAAACTCTCTCGGGTATAAAACAGAAGTGGCAGAGCAATAATGACGGGGATCGCCTCCAACCACCAAGTAGGGCGATCATAGGGATTAATCCAAGACCAAACCATTACGGCAAGGATTAGAATCAACAATATCAACAGCTCTTTATTATTTGCCACCTTACCCTACTCATGCCCCCAACGTGGCAGGAGTGTTTGCTCAATACCCAAGTGATCGAGTATCCGAGCTACAACAAAATCCACCAAGTCATCAATAGTCTGTGGATCCTGATAAAAGCCAGGCATCGCCGGCATTACCGTTACTCCTAACCGAGCCAGCTTAAGCATATTTTCCAAATGAATTTCCGATAGCGGTGTTTCACGGGGCACTACAATTAACTGGCGTTTTTCTTTTATTGCCACATCTGCTGCACGCTCAATTAAATTATTACTAGCACCACAAGCAATGGCAGACAGTGTTCCACCACTGGCTGGACAAATCACCATTGATGCAGGAGAAGCAGAGCCTGAAGCTACGGATGAAAACCAATCCCTAGAGGTATTCACCACAATTTGCCCGGGATCAGCATCAAAATTCAAGGTAAGAAATTCTTCCAAATCTGTTGCATCGCTCGGCAGGTCCAATTCTGTTTCTGTGTCCACAACCACTCGAGCTGCTTCAGAGATCAAAAACTGTACCTGGCAGTTTGCCTGTACCAGACAATCGAGCAACCTCAAACCATATTGGGCACCTGAGGCACCGGTCATGGCTAATGTAACGGAACGATTATATTCTGACACTGGCTCTCTTCTCCCCACTATCTATGCCTTTTCTTCCAGGCTATGTCTTTTTTCCAGGGCTGTTATCAACTTGCCATGAAAACCAGAAAAACCACCGTTACTCATGACAACAATATGCGTTAGTCCATCAGCTGCTTTCAAGGTATGTTTTATTAGCGTATCTATATCATCCACAACTTTAGCTGGCACTGCACCACCACTAACAACTTCAGCCAATGACCAATCGATATTATCCGGCTGATACCAAAATACCTGGTCAGCTAATTTCGTAGATTCTGCTAGCTCACTTTTATGAATACCTAATTTCATCGTATTCGAGCGTGGCTCGATCACTGCAATGACCTTTTCACTGCCTACTTTATTTCTAACTCCCTCCAATGTTGTCGCAATAGCTGTAGGGTGATGGGCAAAATCATCGTAAACAGAAATACCATTAATAGTAGCCAACTTTTCCATTCGGCGTTTTACACCCATAAATTGGCACAGAGCTTCACAAGCTATCGCGGGCTTCACACCAACATGCCGCGCCGCGGCGATGGCGGCCAAACCATTTGCAGCATTATGTACTCCAGTTTGGTTCCAGCGAACACTCCCTTGTCTCTTGCCCTGAAGGCTCACTGAAAACACAGATCCATCCGCCTCAGTTAGCGACAGCTCCCAATCGCCCCCTTTTCCCTTACCCTCTTTTCCCTTAAAAGGCGTCCCCATAGATTGCACCTCTGACCAGCACCCCCGATCCAAAACATTTTGGATGTTTTCATCATCGGAAGGTATTACCACTAAACCTTTACTGGGTATGGTTCTAACAAAATGATGAAATTGGGTTTGAATCGCATTGAGATCAGCAAAAATATCGGCGTGATCAAATTCCAGGTTATTAAGGATCGTCGTACGTGGGCGGTAGTGGACAAACTTGGATCGCTTATCGAAAAAAGCACTGTCGTATTCATCTGCCTCAACCACAAAGAAAGGAGAATCTCCCAAGCGGGCTGAAACATCAAAATTATTGGGTACTCCGCCAATCAGAAATCCAGGTTTCATCCCGGCATATTCCAAAATCCACGCCAACATACTGGAAGTCGTGGTTTTACCATGCGTACCCGCCACTGCCAGCACCCATTTCTCTTTCAAAAAATAATCACATAACCATTGCGGGCCAGAGGTATAAGGGATCCGATTATCCAATACATATTCCACCGCTGGGTTGCCCCGCGACAATGCATTTCCAATGACTACCAGGTCCGGTATAGGGCTAAATTGCTTAGGGTCATATCCCTCGATTAACTCAATACCTGCCTTCTCAAGCTGTGTACTCATGGGAGGGTAAACGTTGGTATCACTACCGGAAACGTGGTGCCCTGAGGCTTTAGCCAATTGGGCTAAAGAACCCATAAACGTGCCACAGACACCTAAAATATGAATATGCATTCGTCAAAACAGCCTGTAAATAAAAAATAGAAACTAAGAAAACAACTACAAGGCACTACATAACCTAGGACACAACATAGCCTAATTTCATCACCATGCAACCCTTGGTTCTTGCCTACTTATAAATCATGTTGTTAAAAGTGGCGAAAATCACAAAAAAGCTACAAAGAAATGACATAAAAATGAAATCCGTATTAGTTTCCAGTATGATCGCGGCTCCTGAAACAGGTGGCCAAACTATCCCTACAAAGGAGGCCCCATAAAGGATGTTTCACAGAGCAAGCCTCAGAGGAAAAAAATGCCGAGCACACCAGGTACAACAATAGCCCAAAAGAAAAATGCATTTTACGCGCAATCTGGCGGTGTAACTGCAGTTATTAATGCAAGTGCCTGTGGCGTGATCGAAGCTGCTCGTGAACATAGCGATAAAATCGGTCATGTCTATGCAGGGCGTAACGGCATTATCGGCGCACTACTTGAAGACCTCATCAATACCAGTGAAGAATCACCTCGTGCAATCGCTGCTCTTCGCCATACGCCTTCCGGCGCATTTGGCTCCTGCCGTTACAAACTCAAAAGCTTTGAAGAAAACAAGGCGGAATACGAACGGTTAATCGAAGTATTTAAAGCACACGATATTGGCTATTTCTTTTACAATGGCGGTGGCGACTCTGCCGATACTTGCCTTAAAGTTTCCCAATTATCAGAGCAGATGGGTTACCCCATTCAGGCTATCCATATTCCAAAAACTGTAGACAATGACCTTCCCTACACTGACAACTGCCCAGGTTTTGGTTCTGTTGCCAAATATGTAGCGGTATCAACTAAAGAGGCTAGCCTGGATGTTGCCTCCATGTGCGAGTCCTCTACCAAGGTCTTTATCTTGGAAGTGATGGGCCGCCACGCTGGCTGGATTGCAGCCGCAGGCGCACTGGCAGCTGAAGAAGCTGGTGATCCTCCACATATTATTTTGTTTCCAGAAATTCCTTTTTCTCAAGAAGAGTTTTTGGTTCGTGTTGAAGAAACAGTAAAAGAGCACGGCTATTGCGTAGTCGTTGCCTCTGAAGGTGCGCAATACGCCGACGGCTCACTAATCTCTGGTTCTATCACTAAGGATGCCTTTGGCCATCAACAGCTAGGAGGCGTTGCGCCCACACTAGCTACACTGGTTAAACAGAAGTTAGGCTACAAATATCATTGGGCGCTTGCAGATTACTTGCAACGCTCTGCTCGCCATATCGCATCAGCGACAGATGTGGAGCAAGCCTATGCTGTTGGCCGCGCTGCAGTGGAATATGCACTTGCTGGTAAAAATTCTGTGATGGTAACCATTGAACGAAACGAAGGGGAAACCTATTCGTGGAGTCTTGGCGAAGCGCCACTGGAACATGTGGCGAATCAAGAGAAAATGATGCCCCGTAGCTATATCACCGAAGATGGCTATGGTGTAACTCAGGAAGGTCGCGATTACCTGTCACCATTGATTCAAGGTGAAGATTACCCGCCCTTCAACAATGGTATTCCCCAATATGTAAGGCTGGCCAAGGTGCCTGTAGAGAAAAAACTCAACACACCTTTTGAAGTGTAAGGTTTACAGGAGTATCAGCTTAGGGGACCTCTGAAAAACGTAGGCGAGGCAGCGAGTGCAAGGCAAAAATTGGCGAAAAGAGGGAGTTTATACATCATAAATGACCGATTTGAGCCAATTTTTAACGCAGCAACCGCAACGCAGGTAGTTTTTCAGAGGTTCCTTAGCTTTCTAACATAAACGTCACTGGGCCATCATTGCATAAGGATACCTGCATATTGGCCCCAAAAACTCCCGCCGCAACCTGTGGGCATACCTCCGCAGCTTGCGCCAAAAAATAATCATACAAAGCTTCGGCCTGCTCCGGCGGTGCCGAAGTGGTAAAACTTGGCCTCAATCCTTTTCGGGTATCTGCCGCCAAAGTAAATTGAGAGACTACCAGTAAACCACCCCCAGCCTGCTGCACGTTCAAATTCATCTTGTCATTTTCATCCGGGAAAATTCGATAATGCATTACTTTGTGCAATAATTTTTTAGCGGACTCTTCCGTATCTTCCCGCTGTACACCCAGCAGCAATAAGATACCTCGACCTATATCACCAACAACCTCGCCATCTACTTCAACACTGGCATGGCTCACTCGTTGAATTAGTCCTAACATAGCTGCTCTATCCTTTTACTACATTACTTGGCTCACCCACCAAAAATGCCTTAATATTTTCCGCCACTTGGACTATTAATCGCTGACGAGACTCTTTTGCCACCCAGGCACTGTGGGGTGTGACGATTAAGTTGGGAATTTCTGGGTTCAACAGGGGGTTGCCATTTTTAGGCGGTTCTTCGGTCAACACATCCACTCCAGCGCCAGCAATCACACTATCTTCCAGGGCTTCAACTAATGCCTGCTCGTCTACAATGCCACCACGGGCACAATTCACCAGTAGTGCAGAATTTTTCATCATGGCTAATTGCTTA
>JAJFKD010000090.1 GCA_021773405.1 Porticoccus sp. | reverse complement strand
TTTCATGCAAGGCATAAGCTGATTTATATGAGCCATAATCAAAATCAAAGCCGAGAATTAGGCAAAATAGCGGCACTGGCCAATAAAGAAAACCTACAACAAATTGCAGAAGAATATATATCGTTAGCCATGCAAACCCTTAAAAAGGTTGCTACTAGGAAGAATCATGTGAATGTGTTGCAGCATATTCAGGGGTACTTAAAAAAACAATTAGATGCTGATGATAAAAAAGAACTTGTTGAAGTGATAAAACGTTATCACCAGGGTGATATTCCTCTAATTGTTCCGTTAACGCTGTTTCTACATCATTTTCGAAAATCACCTAACGAATATATTGAGCAGTCTTGGTATATCAACCCTTATCCAGCAGAGTTAAAGCTTAGAAATCTTGTATAGTGCTGTAGGCGGTTTTTCCTTATGAAAGAAATAAAGAAGTGGCCCATAGGCCTTTTTGTTTTAGATCTATTGGGTGCCATAATGGCAGCCATTGGTATCATGGGGTTTGTAGACGATGGCGGTACAGATGAACTGTTACTCATCATTGTGGGTTTATGCCTGATGCTGCCACTAATTCTTCATATACTAAAATTGCTACCAAGTGCAGACAGCCGTGAAGAGAAAGATAAACTGGACGGAGAACATTGATGGAATTCGAAATTGCCTATTGGCATTGGTTAGTACTGGGCATCGCCCTGATGTTGGTCGAGATTTTTATCCCCAGCTTTACCATTTTCTGGTTTGGTTTGGGTGCATTAGTGGTAGGGTTGTTATCAATTGTTATTGATATGAACTTCACTGTCCAGGTGATGGTTTGGGCTGTTGCATCGGTCATCTTCACCCTTCTTTGGTTTAAGTTTTTAAAACCTAAGATGGTAGACAAAACAACGGCAGGAATTGCCCGTGAAGCTGCTATAGGTGAATCTGGGAAAGTTGTTAAAGTGCCCACAGAAGGTAGTCGAGGGATAGTACGTTTTACTACACCATTGCTTGGGGATGACGAGTGGGACTTCATCTCAGAAGGAGATGTAGAGCTAGGCGATCGAGTACATATTAAAGATATTTCTGGCAACACATTAATTGTTGTTAAATTAAACTAATTACATTCATGGAGTATGTTTTATGGAAGGTCCAATCCTCGGCATAGCGGTACTGGTTTTTTGCTTAATTACATTGGCTAAAGGTGTTAGGCAGGTACCACAGGGAAACAAATGGGTTGTACAGAGGCTGGGTAAATATCACCGGTCGCTTACACCAGGTTTGAAATTTATTATTCCTTATATCGATAATGTGGCTTATAAGGTCACCACTAAAGATATTGTATTGGATATTCCATCTCAGGAAGTGATCACCCTGGATAACGTAGTAATTATTGCTAACGCAGTGGCTTATATTAATATTTTATCGCCAGAAAAGGCCGTGTATGGTGTTGAAGATTATGAATTAGCCATTCGTACTTTAGTCCAAACATCGCTGCGTTCTATTGTTGGTGAAATGAAACTGGATGATGCCTTATCTTCCAGAGATCAAATAAAGGCAAGACTTAAAACCTCTATTTCTGATGATATTGCTGATTGGGGTATTACCCTAAAAACCGTAGAGATTCAGGATATTAACCCGTCTGGAACCATGCAAACAGCGATGGAAGAACAGGCTGCAGCAGAACGGCAGCGTCGTGCCACAGTAACTCGTGCTGATGGTGAGAAAACAGCTGCAATTCTTGAAGCAGATGGCCGTTTGGAAGCCTCCCGCCGTGATGCAGAAGCCAAAGTGGTTTTGGCCACAGCAACTCAAGAGGCAATCGAAAAAGTTACACAAGGTATTCAGGACAAGGAATTGCCAGCCGTTTACCTGTTAGGCGAAAAGTATGTAGAGGCTATGCGTGAAATGGCCGATTCAGACAATTCAAAGCTAGTTTTCTTGCCAGCAGATATTCCCGCAGCTGTACGTGGTTTGATGAGTGGTATGAAGTAATACATAAAAAAATAATGCCTTACTTGAACCTGTTATAGCTCCATATATAACAGGTTCAGGTTTACTTCTTCTAACGTTTTACAGTGTTAAATTGTCAACGGTTTCCTTTCTCGTACGTTCATTATAAATAGAGCTCCCCACAGCTAATATATAAGTATTTAGAGGAAAAGATATGTACAAAGGAATTTTGATTGGCTTGGTGATCATAGTCCTATCGGGTTGTAGCCATCATCACCATTCACGACATGGGTCAAATTATTCAGGTGGCAGTAATATTATTATTGATACCAAAGGTGTTGATATGCAGTATTACCAGCAAGATTTACAGGAGTGCCAGGGGTTTGCTACACAAGTGCCTGTGGCTGGAAAAGCGACTAAAACCGCTGTAGGTGGCGCTGTAGTCGGTGGTGTAGTTGGCGCCATTGTGGGCGATAGCGGTACCGCTAAAAAAGGTGCTGGTGTCGGTGCGGTAACTGGTGCAGTGAAAGGCACCAGCTCAGGTTATAGAGAACGTCGCCAAGTGGTTAAAAACTGTTTGCGCGGCAGAGGTTATCGTGTTTTAAATTGATTAAATATAAAGAAGTGGGCTTACCCTAGAGAAATTTGCTAGGGAGAACCCCAAGCAAGGAAGTGATATGGAAATTTTATTATTGGGTTTGTTGCTTTGGTCTTTGATACATTTTATTCCCTCGTTAGCTCAGCCAATAAAAAAGGCGTGGATCAACGCCATGGGGGATACCGGCTATAAAATTACCTTTTCAGTTATCGTAGTACTATCTTTGGTTCTAATGGTCTACGGTTGGCGTCATACAGTTCCCACCCACATCTATGATCCTGTTGTTGCCAGACCAGTAGCCATTGCCTTAATGGTTGTAAGCTTTCTGTTATTTGGTGCAGCAAAACACCCATCTATTATTAATTCCTGGGTGCGACACCCACAGTTAACCGGCTTAATTCTTTGGTCAACGGCTCACCTACTGGTAAATGGAGATAGTCGTTCGGTGACGCTCTTTGGCTGCTTGGGAGTTTGGGCAATTTTCGAAATTATTTTTATTAGTCGAAGAGAAGGTGAGTGGGTTAAAAAGCCTACACCCAGTGCGCCCCAGCAGATTAAGAGCGTTGCTATCAGTTTGGTAATTTTTGTCGTAGCTGCGGTGATTCACCCCTATATTTCAGGGGTTTCACTGAAATAAGTTTATTGAATTAGGCTTGTTGCGAACAAAAGCTTTATTAATCCGATAAATAATATTCAACTGTAGAAACAACTCGAATTTTTTTGATATGTGGGTTGTTTCTGTCTCTGGCACTAATACTAAATTGACCTTGGGATGCTCGTTTTATTTTCCCCAAAGAGCTTTGAGAATCAGAGGCAAATTTTTCTGCAACTTCCCTCGCTTTCTTTGTAGCTTCTTCAATCATTTCGGGTTTAACATCGTTCAGTCGTGTAAAAATATAATCAGTTTGGGCGTTATAGTTCCCACCTGTAATTACAATGCCCTGCTTGCCTAGCTGAGACAAAGAACCCATTACACTTCTTACAGTATCAATATTTTTTGAATACACAGTAACTGTTTGAAATGCCGTATAGCGGAATTCAGCTCTGGCGTTATTGCCATACTGTTGTGCAGATTTATCTGTTATTGCAGGAGAAGAAAGAGTGATTTCATCGGCATTGATACTATTGTTACCGAGAAAGCTGACGATTTTTTTAGTGTTTAATTCAATGGCGTTATACAAGCTTTCAAGGTCGTTCCCGGCAGCAGTAAATTGAATGGGCCATATGACAATATCAGCAGGGTATTCACGTTCAGACAGGCCTTTTACCGTTACACTGCGGTCAAACTGTTTAAATTCAATAGCAGCATTACCCAAGAGATAACCTAAGGTCGATAGGCCAAGAAAAACAAAAAAACCTAGTATCAAAGCGCCAGTTTTATTTGTTATAGACATTTTTCTTTCCTTTTTTCTGGGTAACTAAAGGGGGTAGCCCCCCTTTAATTTAGTCAAGTTTTATTGGGAAAATTCGATATTGTAAAACTGACAATGTCCTCTGCAACTCGAGAAAGTACTTCACTATAAGAACCTCCAAAAAAACCGCTATTTATTCGTCCTTGTACTTGGGTTTTTCCTAGTTCGCTGCCGTCAGAAGTATGATAGGTCACTTGAACTGTAAGAGATGCCTCGCCGGCGTTACCAATTCCGCCTGAAAACCACCGAGAAAATTGATTTCCCTTATCATGTTGCAAAAACTTGAAACTAAGAATCAATTCCTTAGATTTAGTAAACCCTCCTTCCCCATAGAGCCCTATTTCTATTTTTTCTTTCAGTTCTGTTTCGATATTTTTCGGGACATTGATATTGTGGTTATCAGAATTAACGGCAATACCAGACACTTTTACCCTTTGGTCCACAGGGTTCATAACAAGTGTTGATGATGTACCACATCCAATTAATGAAATAGTGAAAAGTAAAATAGCGAACTTTGTAAACACAAATTTCTCCTTTTTATGTTTGTAAGATT
This sequence comes from Porticoccus sp., assembly GCA_021773405.1. GTDB lineage: Bacteria > Pseudomonadota > Gammaproteobacteria > Pseudomonadales > Porticoccaceae > Porticoccus. Next base: position 21,063 of record JAJFKD010000090.1, on the reverse strand, counting down.
TCAGAGATAAAATTGTATAACAGCTAAACAAGCAGCAGAGTGACGCAATATTTTGCATGCATAATATTGCCCTAGCTTTTTTGAATTGGTCGAGTTAGGTGTTTTATAACTTCCTGTTTTTCATTTTCTATATCCATATGTTCTTTCGTGAGAAAAGAATAATACGTTAGGGTGGTTGACTATTGTGAGATACATCTTGGGTTATGGCAATAGTAAACAAGGTATGGGTTATATGAACCCGAAATTGAAAATTCACCAATTTTTTTGATTAGAGTTACCTTTAATATCATAAAAGTTATTCTTTTACTGGCCGCTTAAGGAGTTTTCTTTGCAATGTCCTACGATGCATTCCCAAATCCCTTGCCGTTGCTGAAATATTACCATTATTTTCTGCCAGTACTTTTTGAATATGCTCCCATTCCAGGCGGTCAACAGAGGGGGGTGTTTCTTTAATGTCTATGTCAGGGTTTGGAGCAACTTTGTCGAAGGCCGCTAAAATATCGTCCACACCTGCAGGTTTGCATAGGTAGTTAATGGCACCCATTTTGATTGCTTCTACGGCAGTGGAGATACTGGAATAGCCGGTCAGTATCACCATTTTTATTTCGGGATTTGCTTGTTTTAATTGGGGGAGTACATTTAGCCCAGATTCTGTTTCCAGCTTTAAATCTACCACGGCTTGTTGGGGTTGATGCTGCTTACATAAATCCACAGCTTCTGATGCCGTTTCGGCAGTGATGACATTGTAGCCACGGCGAGTCAGTGCTTTGCTGAGAATACTGGCAAAGGTTACATCATCATCGACGATTAATAGGGTGTTTTGATTGTTCAGTGGGGGGATTTTATCTGTTGTCATTTCTCCACCCATGTTGTTCCAAGTGGTAACACTACTTGCGTCAATGTGCCTTGGCCTTCTGCGGGGCAAATGGTGACTTTCCCTCCATAGCGATTGACTGATGCCTGGGTAAGGAATAATCCCAAACCCATACCACCGGGCTTATCAGAGTTAAAAGGTTGTCCTAATACTTCCTGCTGTTCTGGGGTAATACCTTTGCCATAGTCCCGAATACTGAGCTTTACGGTTTCCTTGTCCCAGAAGAGGTCTACATCCACCTCTAAGCTAGCATCCGCTGAGTTATTGAGCAGATTGGTTAGTGACTGGGCAATGGTGGGGTGGAAGCTCGCTGTGCACTCTGGAAGATTTTCGGCATAGTGAATATTAGCTTGTGTTTTGGGGCGCATCACTTGCCAGCGTTCTAGTAGCTTGTCGAAATATTCACGTACCGGTTTTATATCTTTACTTTCAGTGGTGGTTTCCGCAGTGGCTACCAATTGTTTTAGGGTGGTACGACATTGCTCGATTTGCTGTTGCAAAATAGTGAGTTCTTCACTGAATTCTGGGGGATGGAAGTCTGAAGGATTGGAATCAGACTTCTCATACTGCATTTCATCCACTAATATTTTCATGGTGTTGAGTGGTGTTCCCAACTCATGGGCAGTCCCTGCGGCCAGGGTGCCTATACCAATGACTTGTTCATCCCGTAATTGATCTTCACGTTGCTGGGCCAGTTTAATTTCTTGCTGTTTAAGAGTACTGGCCATCCGGGTAACAAAATAGGTGATTAGCAGAGCACTGACGGCAAAATTACACCACATCCCCATGATATGGAGATTATTGCTGTTGTCGTGATGCTCGTGTCCAGACATAGGTGATAGCGCTGGAATAGGGTGATAGTTTGCCAATAACCAACTATAAGCACCGAGAGATAACAGTGCCACACTCCAGGTATAGCGCGTGGGGAGTGTGGTTGCTGCAATACTAATGGGAACGAGATAATAGGAAATAAATGGGTTTGAAGCACCGCCACTAAAATAGAGCAGGGCAGTGAAGAACAGAATATCCATGAGCAAATGCCCAAAAAATTCCAGTTCTGTAATAGCGGGTTTTTGAAAAGAGCGCCACCAGGTGATACCGATAACCAGCGCATAGAAAGCCAGAATCACGCTTAATACCGTGACGGGTAAACCGATATTTTGAATTTGGCTAAAAAAAAGGAGGGCCAATAATTGACCCCCAAGAGCGATGTTCCTGATGATACTTAGCTGACGAAGGTTTTGCCTCGCAGCTGAGATTGTTAACTGTTGATGTGTTGTTTTTTCATAAAGTGCCATAAGGTCATATTATCAGATCAGCCTGGGTTCTTTCTGTTGTTAGTTACCAATTGTATGCAAACGATAGGTAAAGGTTTCTTCCTGCCCCAGGCAAGCGGTCACCGACAGCAACATCACTATCACTATTACGGTTATAGCCCGCTAAATGATCTTGATACTTATGATCAAACAGGTTTTCTACGCCGGCAGATACGGTCAGCTGCTGGCTTATTTTATGGTTTCCTAGCAAGTTGATAATGCCGTAGCCTGAGGTTTTTTCTTCATCATTAAAGGAAGAAACTTTTGATTGCTTGGCGTAGAGAACAGATTCAATTTTCAGTTCTGTTTCGTGGCCAACATAAACTAATGCTAGGCGATTGTTTAACGGAGCAACACGATAGAGGTTGTCATCTTCGTCATCACGTTTGCCGCGTACATAGCTTAATGTACCTTCGATGCTGAAGTGGTCGGATAGCTTGTAGCCATAGCCAAGGTCTGCACCGTACATTTCAGCATCGATGTTATCGAACATCAGCGCAGAGTTGCCGCTCATCATGGTGCTAACCATATTGGCAACCATATTCGTGCTGGGAACACCTTGGATATAATCGTCGATATAGCGATAAAACACTTGTGGGTTAGCCCAAGCATTTTGAGAAATCCAGTCGATACCGACCGTGACTTCGTAGGCTGTTTCTTTATCTATATCCAGATTGCCGATATAGCTTCGACCATCGGCTAAACCACCGGCTGAAGGAAGCGTTAACCATAGGTAGCGTTCTTGATAAGAAGGTGCACGGTTTTTGCGACCAAGTCCCAGATTCAAAGTGGTGTTAGCATTGAGCTCACGGCTGGCATTCAGTACTAGATCAACGTTGTGATAATCCTCATCAAGGTCGCCATTGTTAAAATTAGCAGCGAGAATACCGGCATTTACACCCATCATACCCATCATTCCTGAGGCAGACACATCACCACTGTCCATACTGACACGGGTATAGCGAATGCCAGTTTCAACTTTCCAGTTGCCGACATTTCCTTCCCATTCAGTAAATACACCGTAGCTGTCACGTTCAACCTCTTCGAAGTTTTTCACTTCAAACATGGCGTTGTTCGGGTTAGTAATGGTGGAATCATGTACGGTTTCGTTACCGTCAGTGCCCACAGTCAAAAAGCCTTCAGATGACCCTATGGCCAGGGGGAATTTAGCTTGCAGTGACCAAGCAGTATTATGTGCTGTCGCTTTGTTTTGGCGAAACATAGCTGGCATGGGGGCAGTACGCTGGGAAAAGTTATCCATGCCGTGATCTACGTGGTTGTAGGATAGATTCCCAGATACCACGATATCGTCAAAGATTTTAGTTAGGTTGATGCCTACCATATCACTATCGATGTGGCCGATATCCATCGGGAGAGCAGGGGTGCCGGTGTCGCGGGTGTCCAGCTTTCCTGCAAAGACCTCTACAACCGTGTTGTCATTTTGCCAACCGTAGCTGATGTCATAGCGACTACGGCGATATTGTGTTCCACCAATTTCATCGTTGCTATCGAAACGTGTTTCATCACCTTCATCATGGCTCGCCAGAATAGAGACTTTATGGTTCTTGTTTGCCACAACAGACTTGAGGGCATTACTGAAGCCATCACTGGTGCTATTGAACCGGCTGAAGATTCCACCAGAGAATTCGGCTTCATTACCTGTAGAGAAGTTTCCGCGGTCCAGGTTGGCTGTCATGTGTCCGCCCAGACTTTCCTGAGCAATGCTTACAGGTGCTATCCCACGATGAACCTCAAGGGATTTAAGTAGCATAGGTGGAGTGTAGGACAGCGGTGTGTCCATGGCGTTTGGGCCACCTGTTAATGAAGGGGCATGATCTATATTGATGCTGACGCGGTCGCCATAGAGCCCTCGGTATTGGGCGATACCAGTGATCGCACCATTTTTGTTGATGTTGGCTCCAGGAACTTTGGTTAATAGCGACGCTGCATCAATTACTGGTTCATTCTTAGGTGTAATGTCCAATGACATAGTAGGTTTTGTTTGAATACCAGTAACATTTACTTCTTCCATATCGCTGTGATCAGCATAAATATAAGGGGTGGTGGCACATAGAAGTAGAGAGATAAAAGCAGTAGTTTTGTTGTTCACGAAATGGGTCTCTAGAGCAGTTAATTTGAATGGCGCGATTGTACGCTCAAAGAGACTTTATGGGATGTGACAAAATGTCGCACCCCAAAGAATTATCTAAGGGGTGTTGGCAGAGTAACTTTAAAGCAGGGGTATTTTTTACTGTTATTTTAGGCGGCAGAAAGGCTTTCTTTATTGGCTAATGCTTGCAGGATGTTTGTAGTGGAAACAACACCAGTAATACATCCTTCATCGGTGACAAAGACACGGTGAATACTCTGTTCCAGCATTAGACTAGCAATGTCGGAAAGAGACGTGCTTTCTGAAACACTGATGACATGGGGTGCCATAATTTGGTGAACGGTACAGTGGTATTGGGCTTTTTTACTCCAATTTTCTAGGTCCACCACATTGGGTTCTGTGTTGGTGACATCTCGATAGCAGGTTTGCAGGGCAGTTTTTTTCTGTTCTTCATCCATGTTTTCAAAATGGAAAATATCGGAAACACTGACGACACCGACGAGCTCGTGGTCCGAGGCGATTACCGGGGCGCCGGAAATTTTATGTTTCATAAAAAAGTCGGCTAGACGTTGTATGGACCAGCCTTCATACACGCTCAGCACATCTTTGTGCATGATGTCTTTTGCTTGGGTAGTGCTTGGGTTGTTCATGGGCAACTTGTCTCCAAAAAGTAGTTGTACTCCAAAAATTTAATGACGTGTTTCAGGCCACTGTAGTTAGTTAAAATCACCTTATAGGGCGGCCTGGATCACAACAATGATCAAGAGCAAGGCCGATATCATTTTCCACATTAAAACTGGGTCCTTCTCCATCAACGGAGAATGCACCCGTTTATCCACCATGGTTTGGTTGGGTGTGCAAAGGTCGGTATAGAACTCCGACAAGGCTGGATATCGGCCTGCTGGGTTAGGGCTCGTGGCTTTTTCCAGTGATAAATCAAGCCATAATGGTAAATCTGGGCGGTGTTCCAGTGCTGAATGATATTGCCATTCACTGTAATGTTTGGGGATGCGACGGTGACTGTTAGACAGCTTATATGGCTGTTGTCCGGTCAGCATCTCGTAGATGATGACGCCCAATGAAAACAGATCAGAACAGTAGGAGCCTTGCTGATCCATTAGGTATTCTGGAGCGATATAGTCAACCGATCCCACTGGACACTCTTCTTTCAATAGGCTACTAATTTCATTGAGCCCACTTACCTGAACAGTACCGAAATCAATAAGTTTTATTTGCCCGTTACTCTTCATATGACTATCGGCATTGTCATCAATAATGACATTTTCAGGTTTCAGATCTCGATGAACCATCCCCAACCGTTGAAAAACACGCAGTGATTGGATAATGCCTTGGCAAATGGTTCTGACTTGTTCCAAAGATGGTTGTGGGTTGTCATACATCCATTGTCTCAGGGTTTTTCCTTCGACATATTCGCAGATCAGGTAGAGGAATTGACTGTTCTCAGCCCTTGGTAAAATCTTCATTACTCCGCGATTATCAATTCGCCTGCCGACCCATTCTTCACGCATAAAACCTTCGAGGTATTGGGTATCTTCTTCGAAGTTAACCGATGGGGTCTTCAGTACCAGAGGTTCGTCAGAATCTGGATGGCTTACTAGGTAAACATGGCTGCGGGTGCCACTGTGCAATACTCGCTGAATTTCGTAACCATCGATACTCATACCGGGTTCCAATACTGGCGGTATCGTTTGTTGAGTCAGTTTACGATGGATTTCGTTAAGTTCTTCCAGAGGTAATTCGTCAACACGAACTAGCAGGCAGCTCAGGTTGTCTTCGCTTCCCTGGGCAAGCGCCTGATCGACAATTGCTGCCGCAGTATCTTCGAGTTTGGTTTTCGAAGGCCTGTTTCCTGAAGTTAAGTCATTGGTGTTAGTGGATAGGGAGATTAGCTCTTTTTTAGTGAGTGTCTCATGTACGCCATCAGTGGAGAGAATAAATAAATCCCCGACCTCTAAATCTGTTTGGATATAGTCCACTTCTAGATGGCTATCCATACCCAATGCCCTAGTGAGGTACGTTTTTCCACCAGAGGCATGGTTGCAATGATCGGTTGTCAGTTGTTCCAGGTCGCCTTTGCGAATTCGGTATATTCGACTATCTCCAGCGTGGAACAGGTGAGCAGTTCTAGATTTAAAAACAGCGGCACTGAAAGTGGTAACAGCGCCATTTTGTGGCTGATAGTCCTGACGTCCATGGTGATAGAGCCATGAGTTAAGCGATGACAGCACCCGTGCGGCAGAGGTGCGAACTGTCCAGCTTTCTGGTGTGCTGTAATAGTCATCAATAAATAAAGTAACTGCGGTCTGACTAGCTAGCTGGGCATTTTCACTGCAACTGACACCATCGGCGATACAGGTGACGATGCCTTTGAGCTGATTGACACCGCCCGATGAAGGTAGATAAGCAGCAAAGGCATCTTCATTTTTTGACTTTACACCAGCGATAGAATGGCCGCCAAAGTTTACCCTCAATTCTGAGGATACACTTTGTTGTTTGGAATCAGCACCCGTTGATTTTACAGGTACTGTTCTCTTCACAGGTATAGCGGCATCTATCATTGTATTGATCTTTGAATTTATCGTTATTAAGTTACGCTGATTAATTCAACAGAACCATCTTCGTTGACTTCTGCCATATTACCCTTAGGTTCTTCCATTAGGAGCAGAGTGACAAAGCCGAGAACAGCAGTTCCAGCAATCACCATAAAGAAGGTCTGATATTCCACCAGGGAAAGGACCGTCAGGTAAACTACCGCACCAACGTTACCGTAGGCACCAGTCATACCGGCGATTTGGCCTGTGAGGCGACGTTTGATCAAGGGTACGGTGGCAAAAACCGCTCCTTCGCCTGACTGCACAAAGAAGGAACAAGCCATGGCGGCAACTACTGCCAGCCATACAGGCCATTGGCTATCCACCATGGCCATTAGGAAGTAACCCACGGCTAGGCCTGCAGTTAAAATTAACAGTGTTGGTTTGCGGCCAAAGCGATCTGATAACCAGCCACCACCAGGGCGGGACATTAGGTTCATAAAGGCATAAGCCGAGGCAACCATACCAGCGACCACTGGACTAAGGCCGAAGGTGTCGGCGAAGAACAAAGGTAGCATGGAAACTACCGCTAATTCCGAGCCAAAGGTGGCAAAGTACAGAATATTCAGAACGGCTACTTGCTTGAATTTATATTGGTGCATTTCTGGAACAGGCTCAACAAAAACGTTTTTGTTGACCTTCCAGGCCATGTGAACTTCGTAGGCGTAAAGTAATGCCAGGCCGATATAGATACCGATGCAAGCAGTCTCAGAGATTAAGCTAACACCAGCAGGGGAGAGCTTCCAGCTTAACAGCGCCAGTGCTGCGTACATGGGGATTTTCATAATCAGCAATAAGAAGAAATCACCTTTACTGGTTACTTCCATGGCACCAATATTTTTGGGCTTAAAGTAGGTGGAACCCTTGGGGGTGTCAGAGACATTTTTGTAGAACACCACACTAAACAGCAAACTGATTAGACCGGTAAGGCCGATGGCATAACGCCAGCCATCGTCACCGCCAAATATTAGGGCCAGAGCGGGCAAACAAAATGCAGCGGCAGCTGAACCGAAGTTACCCCAGCCACCATATACACCTTCAGCAGTGCCCAGCTCATTAGCAGGGAACCATTCGCTCACCAGACGGATTCCGATCACAAAACCGGCACCAATAAAGCCAAGTAGGAAACGCGCTATGGCAGCTTGGGTAAAGTTATCTGCCATGGCAAACATAAAGCAGGGGATGGAGCAGACGGCGAGCAAACCAGAGTAAATAATCTTGGGCCCGAATCGGTCTGTGAGCATTCCGATGATGACCCTAGCTGGAATGGTGAGTGCCACATTGAGGATCAGTAGAGTTTTTATTTCCGCTTTTGAAAGTCCCAAAGAGTGGGCGATGGCTTGTAACATCGGTGCATGGTTAAACCACACAAAGAAGGTGATAAAAAAAGCTATCCAGCTCATGTGGAGCAATTTCATTTTTCCCTTAAAGGAAAACAGATTAAATGATTCGGTGCTCATAGGTACTTCCTTACGTAATTCTGGTTTTAACCTCAATGGTTTTGAACCATGAGGTTTTTACTCAGTCTTCATGCATGACTGATAGGGGGCGATTTTTGTCAGTGGTGATTACTGAACAGTTTTCTTTAATTGAATTTCGTTGTTAAAACGTCGTACTTCGTAGGTTTTAATGTTTTGTTCTGAGTCCTCAAGGCATTCGCCTGTGATTAGGTCAAAATGCTGTTTGTATAGGGGGGAGGCCACCACTAAATGATCACCAATATTTCCTAAAAGACCCCGTGATAACACATTGGCTTTACCAATGGGGTCATAGTTGGATATGGCGTAAATGTCTTGGTCGTATGCACTATTTTCAGACAGGCTAATTTTGAAAATAGCCACTTGCTCGCCATCATGCAGGGCACAGAGGCCGGTATTTTCTATTAGATCGTTATCCTGGCAGACGCTGATCCATTCAGTGCTAATTGCAGTACTCATAAATTACTCCACAATCTCTATCGCAGTGATTTTTTCTTCTTCAGTAGCAGGACGGCGCTGGCCTCGAACTTCTACAAAGGCGAGGGCACTGTCAGGCTCATCGGCATTAATAAAGTGGCTGAAACGCTTGAGTTTTTCCGGGTTCTCAATAGTGGTTTTCCATTCGCACTGGTAGGTACCAACTACTTTGGTCATTTCACTTTCGAGCTCTCCACAAATTCCCAGTTTGTCATCGATGATGACTTCCTTCAGGTAGTCCAAGCCGCCTTCCAGGTTTTCCAGCCACACTGAAGTTCGTTGTAGTCGGTCTGCTGTACGGATGTAGAACATAAAGAAACGATCTACATATTTGATCAAGGTTTCATCGTCGAGATCTGTGGCGAACAGGTCGGCGTGGCGAGGGCGCATGCCACCGTTACCACAGACATAGAGATTCCAGCCATTTTCGGTGGCGATAATGCCTACGTCTTTGCTTTGGGCTTCCGCACATTCTCGGGTACAGCCGGAAACGGCCATTTTAGTTTTATGGGGAGAGCGCAGTCCTTTGTAGCGATCTTCAATGGCTATAGCCATGGATACACTGTCCTGAACACCGAAGCGACACCAGGTGCTACCCACACAGGATTTCACGGTACGCAATGATTTACCGTAGGCGTGACCAGTTTCAAAGCCGGCATCAATCAGCTTGCGCCAGATTTCAGGCAGCTCGTGGAGTTGGGCTCCAAACAGGTCAATACGCTGACCACCGGTAACTTTGGTATACAGGTCGTATTCCTTCGCCACTTCACCCAGCACAATTAATTTCTCGGGGGTAATTTCACCACCGGGTACCCGAGGAACGACAGAGTAGGTGCCGTCCTTCTGCATATTTCCCAGGTAGACATCGTTGGTATCCTGTAGGCCAATATGTTCTTTCTTCAGGATATATTCATTGCTATAAGAGGCGAGAATAGAACCCACTGTTGGTTTACAGATTTCACACCCCAGCCCTGAACCATATTCAGAAAGTAGCTTGGAGAAAGTAGTAATACCCTTGATTCGAATAATGTCTGCTAATTCCTGACGGGAATAGGCAAAGTGCTCACAAATATCATTGCAAACTTCAACACCGAGATTGGTGAGTTCGCTATCCACTACCTGCTTAACCATAGCGGCACAACCACCACAGCCGTTTGCTGCAGATGTTTCGGCTTTTATGGCACCTACATCAGTACAGCCATTTTGAACTGCGCTGCAAATAGCACCCTTTGAGACGTCATAACAGGAACAGATTTGTGCGCTGTCGGGCAAGGCGTCTACACCCATGGCTGGAACATCACCAAGAGCAGGGGCAATCAAAGCCTCTGGCGTTTCTGGTAGGTCCATGTCATTAAGTTTAAATTGCAGTAAATTACCGTAGGCTTCTACATCACCTACTAGTACAGCACCGAGTAAGCGAGAGCTATCTTCGGAAACGATAAGTCGTTTGTAGACTTCATTGACCTCATCGTTGTACACATAGCTCTTGGCGCCCGGGGTATTACCGTGGGCATCGCCAACACTAGCAACATCAACACCCAGCAGCTTGAGTTTGGTGCTCATGTCGGCACCGGTGAACTCCTCCGTACTTCCATTAGAGCCGCCTGTAATATGCGATACCGCTACTTTAGCCATAGTGTAACCGGGGGCCACCAAGCCAAAAATTTTGCCATCCCACAATGCACATTCACCGATGGCATAAATATTTTCATCGGAGGTCTGACATTGGTTGTTAATGACAATACCGCCGCGCTCTCCTATTTCTAAATCGAACTCCCGTGCCAATTCATCTTGGGGGCGAATACCCGCAGAAAACAGCACCATATCGGTTTCCAGGAAGGAGCCATCGGCAAAGTTCATCCGGTAGCGGCAGCTTTCTCCAGCGACAATTTCCTGGGTGTTTTTTTCTGTGTGAACAGTTAGGCCTAGGTCTTCAATCTTTCGGCGTAAGAGAGTCCCTCCACCTTCATCTAGCTGGACAGCCATCAAGCGTGGGGCAAATTCGACTATATGAGTTTCCAATCCCAGGTTGGTTAGCGCATTAGCGGCTTCAAGACCAAGTAGCCCACCACCGACAACAACACCTACCTTGCTGACCTTTGCAGAAGCGGTCATAGCTTCCAGGTCTTCAATGGTGCGGTAGACTAAGCAGTGATCCTGATCTTTACCGGGAATAGGTGGAACAAAAGGGTATGAGCCAGTAGCTAGCACCAATTTGTCGTACTTTTCTTCACGGCCACTGGCGGTAATAACGACCTTGTCAGCTTTATTTATACTGACTACTTTGTCATTAAGGACAAAGTTCACGCCGTTATCCCTGTAATAACCTTCATCTGTCAGTGCTAGATCCTCGGCAGTGGATCCAGAAAAATAGGCGCTTAACTGTACCCGGTCATAGGCCAGTCTGGGTTCTTCGGAAAAGGTGATAATGTCTAGATTGTCTGCTGAAGATGATTCCGCTAGGTTTTCAATAAACCGGTGGCCCACCATGCCGTTACCGACCACAACAATTCGCTGTTTGCTCATAAAACTAATACCTCTATCTATATTCTTTATCTGCGTGTTACCTGACTAGGCAGACAGTTTTTGAATTTTCCTGTTTGAAGACTGGGATAGCCCTGCTTTGACGAATTCTGTGTGTTCTAACTCTTTGTTTCCCAACCCTTTGTTGGCGAACCAAGCTAATTCATCGGCGAGGTTAACTACCTCTCCAACGACGATGAGAGCGGGTGACTGGACGTTTTCCCTTTCGGCCAACTGGGGTAATTCCTGCAGCAGCCCTCTAACAACACGTTGTTGTGGGCAGCAGCCGTTTTCAATCAGGGCAACTGGTGTGCTGCCAGACATGCCGTGGTGTTGAAGCTGATTGCTGATCATTTGTGACTTGCTTAACCCCATATAAAACACCAAGGTGTGATCTACTTTTGCCAGGTGCTCCCAATTCAGGTTCAGCTCTTTTTCACCATGGGCCGTGACCATGGTGCAGCCCTGTGAAATGCCTCGATGAGTAAGAGGAATACCTGAGTAACTGGTGCAACCGGAAGCAGCGGTGATGCCGGGTACTACTTCAACTTCAATGCCAGCATTTTTCAGCTTCAGCATTTCTTCGCCGCCTCTACCAAAGACAAAGGAGTCTCCTCCTTTTAAACGGCAGATATTTAATCCTTGAAGTGCCTTGGCAACGAGTAAATCATTTAGTTCATCTTGAGGAATGCTGTGATTACTTTTTTGTTTTCCTACGTACATAGCTGGAGTTTTTTTAGGAAATAATTCAATAATTTCTTTACTAACTAATCGGTCATACAAAATAAAATCTGAATTTTTAATAATTTTTAATGCTTTTACAGTTAATAGTTCTGGATCACCTGGGCCCGCACCAACTAGTGATACTTTGCCCGGTTTTGAGGCGTGCGGGTGTGATAAAAGTTGTTCTACATTCATAGAGATTCACTTGATGGTCAGGGGAGGAGGTGGAAGAAAGTCTCTGTGTCACCGCCGTTAGTATCACAAGAGTCGCTCTTTGTAGGTCTATGTAGCAAATAAAGTGCCAGTTATGCCTCTCTGAATAATTAACCTTTCAATACATAGGGTTAAGATGTTGGTCTTAATATTTTTTGATCTAAAATAGAGCATTTTGGGCACCGATAGAGTGCGCTGATCAAAATGGTGCGCCCAAAAAAAGTGCGCTCTGGCTTAAGTTGGTGCAGGCAGTTTTTTAACTATGGTGGAGAATCAAAAATGGTTGTTAGTTAGAGTTTAGTTAGTGTGTTGTTTTTAATAAAAAAATATTTTTATTTTCGTATTGTTTTATTTTTTTAATAATATGGCTTAATTTTTGCTGAAGTATTTACTAGATATTTTCCAGTTATTTATTCATTTTTTAATAACCGTTAACTAAATTGTAATCATTGTGAATATTTCAGATGTTATTTGGTAGAAAAAACCGCAAGCCCATCGTTATTCCTAAAAAAGAAGTTGTAGAGTGGAAATATTCCACCTGTAATTACTGCTCAACAGGCTGTTCTATTGAACTTGGTTTAAATGATCAAGGTAAAGTAGTGACAAGTCGTGGTCATGCTGGAGCTGATGTTAATCGGGGCAAGTTATGCATCAAAGGTCTACTGGAGCACGATTTATTTGATTCTGCTGGTCGGGGTTCGCAACCTCTGATGCGCGATAAAGCTTATGAAAGTTTTGAGCCTGCAAGTTGGGATCAAGCACTGGATCGTACTGCGGAAAAAATTAAGGACATTCAAGAAAAATATGGTCGAGATGCTTTTGCTGTAGTGTCCACCGGTCAGTTAATGACCGAAGAATTTTATACTTTGGGCAAGTTGGCCAGAGGTTGTATTGGTTCCAATAATTACGATGGTAATACCACCCTTTGTATGGCTTCAGCTGTTTCCGGTTACAAACGCTCTTTTGGTTCCGATGGCCCTCCAGGCTGCTATGAGGATTTTGAATATACCGAATGCTTTATGGCCTTTGGTTCAAACCTGCCGGAACAACACCCAATTATTTATTGGCGCTTAAAAGAAGCGAGGGAAAAACGTAGTTTTCCCATGATTGTGGTGGATCCTCGAGTCACCATGTTGGCCCAGTTTGCTGATATTCATTTGCCCATTACACCGGGTACCGATTGTGTGCTAATAAATTCCATGCTCCACGTGATCTTTTCTGAAGGTTTGCAAGATCAAAGTTATATCGACGCACATACCAATGGTTCGAAAGAATTGATTGAGTTGGTCATGTCGGATACCTACGACCCCAAAGTAGCCCAGCATGTATGTGGTATTGATGAAGACCGCATTCGTACTGTAGCGCGGATTTATGCCCGTGCAGGGAGTGCTATGTCTATTTGGACTATGGGGATTAACCAAAGCACCCACGGCTCGGATGGTGTTGCCAATATCAATAATTTGAATTTGGTGACAGGAAATATCGGCAAGCCTGGTGGCACTAGCCTTTCCATCACTGGGCAATGTAATGCTATGGGTACCCGTGAGTGGTCATCATGCTCAGGGCTACCGGGTTACCGGTATCTGGAAAATGAAAAGGACCGGGAATACATCGCTGATTTTTGGGGTATTGATCCAGAGTTTTTTCCCAAAAAAAGAGGTCTGGCCCAGACAGATATTTTTCCTGCTATCGAAACTGGAGAAATTAAGGGTATGTGGTTGATAGCTACGAACCCCATGACCTCTATGGCAGATACTGCACGCATGCGAAAAATCATGGAAAAACTGGACTTTCTGGTGGTGCAGGATTGTTATGAAGATGTAGAAACTAACCAATTTTCTCATGTTTATTTCCCCGCAGCTGTATGGGCAGAGAAAGAGGGTTGCCATACCAATACCGAGCGCAGGGTTAACCTGACTCGAACGGCTTTGCAATGCTATGGGGATTCGAAGCCGGATTTATGGATTTTTAATCAGTTATCCAAGCGGTTTGATAATGGGAAAGTGATTAATTTTCCGGAGTCTGCGGAAGGTGCTTTTGAGGAGATGAAAAAATTATCAGTCGGTGCTGGTCGTACTTTAGATATTTCTGGCATGAGTTACGACAAAATTGAACGTGCGCAGGGTATCCAGTGGCCTTACACCGAGGCTGATGCTAAGCGAGATGCCCAACTATCCCCTGAGGAAAAGCCTAAAGGGGCTTCCCGATTGTATACCGATGGAAAGTTTCAGACTGCTGATGGTAAGGCTAACCTGATCAGTGTGGATTTTATTAATAACAACGAACAACCCTGTCAGGATTTTCCTTTCTGGCTAAACAGTGGACGTGTGGTTGAACATTTTCATACCCGAACACGTACTGGGAAGGTGGGTAACTGTAACAAGTTTAGCCCCACTCCCTATATGGAAATGAACCCCGATGCAGCGGCAGAGTTGGGTGTTGTCCATCAGCAATACGTGCGGTTGGCATCTCGACGTGGTGATGCAGTCGTCATGGTGCAGTTAACTCATCGTGTCCCAAGAAATATGGTGTTTATTCCATTCCATTACCACGACTGTGTGAACAGATTAACGTTGGGGTTGTTGGACCCGTATTCTAGACAACCTGCCTTTAAACAGTGTTCGGTGCGTATCGAACCTGTGGATCAAGATGAAGCTGCTGCACTTAATGTACAGCGTAGAGCTTTTTAAAAATGCTGACTTTTTAAAAGAACAAAATGCTTATTAAGAGTGCGAATTAATCGTGCCCTAACTCAATGTGATCGTTATGAATGAATTAGTTGAAGGTTTATCCTCCGGAAAGCAGAACACAGGTATTGTGGTGGAAACCCCTAAGTCTGATGGCAGTACGCTGTGGGAAATTCGTACAGAAGAGCAACCCTATGCCTTTTTATCCGACAACGAGATAAAAGAAGAAAACCGTTACGGTCAAAAAATTGATCTAGTGGATTTAACGGGTCTCCCTGAAGACCGTTCGATGTTTATCAATGAAAACCCGGAAGTAGGTTGCAACCCCAATCGTAACAAGCAACACGGGTTCTTTTTTACTGCGGATAATTGCATTGGCTGTCACGCCTGTGAAGCAGCCTGTAGTGAAAAAAATGAAAACCCTGCCCACATAGCCTTCCGTTCAGTAGGTTATGTAGAAGGCGGTAGTTTCCCGGATTACAAGCGCATGAATATTTCCATGGCTTGTAACCATTGTGATGATCCTGTGTGCCTGAAAGGTTGCCCGACAGCGGCATACACTAAGCATGCTGAATATGGTGCAGTATTGCAGGACCCGGACACCTGTTTTGGTTGTGGCTACTGTACCTGGGTATGCCCTTACAACGCACCTCAGTTGGATCCAATTCAGGGGCAGGTCTCCAAGTGTAATATGTGTGTGGACAGACTTGAGGTTGGCTTAAAGCCATCCTGTGTATCAGCCTGTGTCGGTAATGCTCTGGATTTTGGCGTCATTGAAAATGTTCCCGAAAACCGCGATCAAGCTAAGACATCTATTCCTGGGTTCCCCGACCCAGAAATCACTCATCCGAATATTCGCTTCCAGCAAATCACGCAAATGCCAGATGAAATGAAGCGTACAGATTCCACTCCAGTGAAATATCAAAAGGATGAAAAGGGTGGGTATAAAACGGTTGTTAACCAGGCCGCTAGTAATAACAGTAAGGGGCAACAGCGCCATTGGAATCTAGGAAAATTGAGCTCGCGGGAAACCCCACTTGTCCTGTTTACTTTGATGGCACAGGCCTCTATTGGAGCTTTTGCCTTGCCATTTATCGGCAGCCAGTTTGGGGTGGAAAGCCTGGTGGCATTTCGGGATACCGTCGCCTATGTGCCTCTGGCCATTCTGAGCTTCCTAATGGTGGGTTTGGGATTGTTTATGTCCAGTATGCACCTGGGTAAGCCCAAGCGGTTTTATCGTGGTTTCAATAACTGGCGCCATTCTCCTGTATGTCGTGAGGGTCTAGGTATTGCAGCCTTTATGGGTGCCCTGGGAATGCATATATTGTTTTCTCTGCCGGATAACAGTTTGTTTCAGTCTTTGGATTCAACGTTATTTGGTGGGATCTTCTCTCAACTGATCTCGGCCAACTGGACAATTAGCATTGCCAATGTGTTTGGCTGGTTGGCATTACCATCAGCGTTGGTCGGGCTTTATTACATGAACCGTTGTTACCGTATTAAAGCACGCCCTTTCTGGAATCATTGGCAGGTGATCACCAGCTTCTTTGGTAATGCTCTGAGTCTTGGTGCTTTTATCAGTGGTCTGGTGATCGTAACTACATTAGCGTTGTTGGGTGTTTCCTATAGTTCTGCATTGATTATTGCTGGTGTGTTAATGCTGGTAGGTTTGACTGCAGAGAGTATTGGTCTGGTAGCCCATGGAAAAGCCATGAATGATGCTACCCACGAAGGTGCAGCTTCGCACTTTATTCAGTGCACCACCTTTGGTAACACCTATTACCTTCGAAATACTCTGCTTGGCTTCAACCTTTTATTAATGGCTGGATTGTTGGCCTTTGCTGGTGATGGCACCATTGCCTTGATCGGTTGGGCCTGTGCAGGATTGTTATTAGTAGTCAGCAGTGTAGTGGGCCGTGCATTGTTTTATGTGCTGGTCATTCCTACCACCATGCCCGGGGCATTCTTTTGGAAAAACAAAGGCTTTGAGCAGCATGCAAGGGATATTGGTTTGGCAGAAATGCCGCAGGTGGGTGTAATTCCAAATGCCCATTAAATTTAGGTAGAAAATTTAGGATACATAAAACCTTCATAAAAACTTAACGTGATATCGCCAAAATTATAGATATATAAAACTGGTGATCTTAGTGAGGGTGTTATGACGGTTATGTGTTCTTCGGCCCAAGAGGCCATTGCTCAGATAAAGTCGGGTGATCGAATTTGGTGCCATTCGATGGCAGCGACACCATACCGGATGTTGGAGGCTTTGGCTGAGTTTGCTGTTGAGTTAGAGGGAGTTGAATTACTCCAGCTGCATCTAGAACATGCTGAGGCAGTTTGTCATCCACACTTGGAAGGGCACCTTCGCAATCGTTGCTATTTTGTGAGTCATAGTACCCGTAAACTAGTTAATGAGGGAAAGGCAGACTATGTTCCTATCTTTTTGTCGGAAATTCCAAAATTGTTTCGCAGCGGTAGGCAACCTATTGATGTTGCTTTAATTCAAGTTTCCCCTCCGGATCTACACGGAAATTGCTCTCTCGGGGTTTCAGTAGAGGCCACTTTGGCGGCTTGTAATGCAGCCAAAACTATCATCGCTCAAATCAATCCCAATATGCCCCGGACCCATGGTGATGCCTCCATCCCATTGAAATCCATTGACTATGCCGTGGATCTTGAGAGCGAGCTCCCTTGTGTTGAGGCAGCAGTGCCTTCAGATGTATTTGTCCAAATTGGTAGAAATGTGGCGGAATTAATTAGGGATGGTGATTGTTTACAAATGGGAATAGGTGCAATTCCTGATGCAGTACTTATGCAGTTAACAGGACATCAGCATCTTGGTATCCATACGGAGATGTTTTCTAGTGGGGTATTGCCTTTGATTGAGTCAGGTGTAATAGACAACAGCCGAAAAGTGATTCATCAGGGCAAGTTTGTCACGGGTTTTGTGATGGGCTCTAAAGGTCTCTACAATTTTGTGGATGATAACGCCGAAGTGGCATTTTTAGATATCGAGTATGTAAATAATCCGGCAGTAATTCGTAAAAATCCTCAGGTAGCATCTATTAATAGTGCCATTCAAATTGATCTCACAGGCCAGGTCTGTGCCGATTCTATTGGACACAAAGTATATTCAGGTTTTGGTGGTCAGGTAGATTTTGTTACCGGCTCACAACTGTCTGAAGGTGGTCGGTCTATTATTGCTTTGCCGTCAACGGCTATGTCTGGAAAGTTTTCCCGAATTGTTCCTCATCTTAGTGAGGGTGCAGGTGTTGTGACTTCGCGTGCACAAGTAGACTTTGTCGTAACGGAATACGGTGTCGCATATCTGCATGGATTAAGCCTCCATGAACGTCGTGAGCGCTTAATAGCAATTTCACACCCGGATTTCAGGGATAAATTATCAAATATTGATAGGTCGTGAGGTGATAGTAGATCACTACTGAAATAGATTGAGCGCTGCCTGTATAATGGCTGTCTTTTTGCCGTGTATTAGCACCCAACGCGGTATTTACTAGAAGCCGTAGCTCAGGAACAAGATGTATGGCAGATGCCAGTTTTATCAATGAAATCAATAAGCGACGAACATTCGCAATTATCTCTCACCCCGATGCGGGTAAAACCACCATCACAGAGAAGCTGTTGTTGTACGGCAACCTGATTCAGGTGGCGGGAACCGTTAAGGGCAAGAAGAGTGACCGTCATGCTACTTCTGACTGGATGCAGATGGAGAAGGAGCGTGGTATTTCTGTTACCTCTTCGGTAATGCAGTTTCCCTATAACGATCGCACGGTGAATTTGCTTGATACGCCGGGGCACGAAGATTTCTCTGAAGATACCTATCGAACCTTAACTGCTGTGGATTCGGCATTAATGGTGATTGATGGTGCCAAGGGTGTTGAGAAACGTACGATTAAACTGATGGATGTGTGTCGTCTGCGGGATACACCTATCGTTTCATTTGTGAACAAGATGGATCGGGATATTCGTGATCCCGTTGAGTTGTTGGATGAGATTGAGTCTGTATTAAAAATTTCGGCAGCACCGGTGAATTGGCCGATTGGTATGGGGCAAGAGTTTAAAGGTGTCTACAACCTTTATACCGATACCATCCATGTGTTCCAAAAGGGAAAAGGGCATACCATTCCTGACGATATTCAGATCAAAGGGTTGGATTCCGATGAAGCGACAGAGCTTTTGGGCTTCTACGTCGATGATATTCGTGAAGAAATCGAGCTCGTACGTGGTGCCACCAACGAATTTGATATGGAAATGTTCCTGGCGGGTCAACTGACCCCCGTATTCTTTGGTACAGCACTTTCTAACTTTGGTATTCGAGAGATGCTGGACTACTTTGTGGAGTGGGCTCCAGAACCTCAACCTCGTGTTGCGACTGAGAGAGAAGTAGCCGCTACAGAGGAAAAGTTTTCTGGTTTTGTTTTCAAAATTCAAGCAAACATGGACCCAAAACACAGGGATCGGATTGCCTTTATGAGAGTTTGCTCTGGTAAATATACCAAGGGTATGAAGATGCAGCATGTGCGCCAGGGTAAGGAAGTGCGTATTGTTGATGCGGTGGGTTTTAAGGCAGGTGAGCGAGTTACAGTGGAAGAGGCACTGGCTGGAGATATTATTGGTTTGCACAACCACGGTACGATTCAGATAGGCGATACTTTCACTGAGGGCGAAGCCCTAAAATATACCGGTATTCCTCACTTTGCACCGGAACTGTTCCGACGTATTCGATTGCGCGATCCAATGAAGATGAAGCAGTTACAGAAAGGAATTCAACAGCTCTCTGAAGAGGGCAGTACCCAGGTGTTTTTTCCTCTGAATAACAATGACATTATCGTTGGCGCGGTGGGGCAGCTGCAGTTTGATGTGGTGGCCTACCGCCTTAAAGATGAATATGGCGTTGAGGCAGTCTATGAGCCCGTGAATGTTTATACCGCTCGCTGGATTGAGTCTGATGACGACAGAAAAATTGAGGAATTGAAACGCAAAGTGCCCGACGGTGTTGCTATTGATGGCGGTGGACATTTAACTTACCTGGCGTCTACCCGAGTGAATCTGTCATTGACTGAAGAGCGTTACCCGGATCTTGAATTTAGGTCGACTCGAGAACTTTAATCCAAAAGCCGTAATTCCAAAACTTTGATTCATTCATTGTTGAATGAATTCTACTGATGTCTATTGTTTGTAAAAAATAAGCTTTTAGGGTTCTAACTCCAAGCATACTGCGATTAAATATTGCCCCACTAAAGTGGCTGTAATAGTCTAGCGTTGATTCAAATGTCTAGGGTAGGGGTAGGGGAATGGATAATCGTCGAAGCACGGTTGTTATCAATGGCCAGTTTCAGTACCAATATGCTCTGCTCACAGCAGTTGCAGCAGTACTATTAGTTAATGCTTTTTTGATTATTTCGGCATGTCTGCCGGGCTCCCAAGGTTTTTCCCTCAGTACTGGCAACACGGTGTTAATCGCTTGCCTGGAGTTGGTTTTAATCGGTGGTGTTTGGTGGGGTAGTTTGTTTGCTAGTCATAAAATTGCCGGGCCTGTTTATGTGATGGTTCGACAAATGGAAAAATTAGCAGAAGGAGATATGACTGCTAGAGTGCGATTGCGCAGTAAAGATGCATTTCAAGTAGAAGCTGTGGCAATAAACCAGTGTATAGAGGAATTACAGGGCCATTTGCTTGAGGTCAGTGATTTGGCTCGAGAGTTAGAGCAACAGGGCAGGGAGAGTACTGAAAGCCGAGAAACTTTAATTAAACAATTAAACCAAAAATTAGCAGTATTTAATTTTCAGTAGTTGCTAGCATTTTGATCATTAGTGCTTTGGTTAGTAGTGCTGGGACTTGTAACTAGATGATGAATTTTCTTCTTACTCTTTTTCTTACGTTTCTCTTTGTCCTATTTGCGATCATTTTCTTCATAAAAATTGCACCACCCGTTTATCGGTTGGAAAAAACTAATATTGTTGCACTCTTGAACTTAGTTATTGACGGGAAAGCAACTGACAATGACTGGGAGGTGTTTCTAGGGATGC
>JAJFKD010000089.1 GCA_021773405.1 Porticoccus sp. | reverse complement strand
ACAGTTATCGCTACATGGTTAGATGAATACTGCCAGAACAACCCCCAAAGCAACCCACAAAAAGCGGTGGAATCACTTATCGAAGAAAAGAAACCACCCCAAAAAGCCTGCCCAGTGAAAAAATCCAGTGGCCGACCTTGTATCCCTCTAAAAGAAGAAGATGTTCAGTTAGAAGAACAACCAAAAAAGAAAAACAAATGGTTGCCTTGGTAAAAAGGTAACAAGCTTACCCTTTAATATAATGCTGAAATATAGTGCCAAAACATAGTGCCAAAATATAGTAACAATAATACCCTGCTGGATACCCCTTAATTCACCATGCTCAATTTTGAAAACGCCCAATTACGCCGCGGCGCAAAAATCTTATTCGATCATGCCAGCCTCCGCATCCATAATGGTGACCGCGTCGGAGTAGTCGGACGTAATGGTTGTGGAAAATCGAGTTTGTTTAAAGTTTTCACCGGTGAGCTAAGTACCGATAGCGGCGAGATTATTTGGCCAAAAAACTGGCGTATAGCACTGATGGCTCAAGAGCTACTAAGCACTGATGTCAGCGCCTTAGATTATGTCTTGGCAGGAGATGCATTACGCGCTCAGTTGTTAATTGATTTAGCGGATGCCGAAGTCAATGCCAAAGATAAGCACAATGAAAAACGTATCGCGGCTATACATGCTGAGTTAGACAATAACAACGCATGGACTGCACCAACCCGGGCCACCAAGCTGCTCAGTGGTTTGGGCTTTGAAGAGTCAACACACGGAAATACCGTCACCAACTTTTCAGGCGGCTGGCGAGTACGTTTAAACCTTGCTCGTGCCCTGATGATGCCGTCCGATTTATTATTGTTAGATGAACCGACAAACCACTTAGATATCGATGCCATCGCGTGGCTAGAAAACTGGTTACAGGCCTATCGAGGCACGTTGCTGTTAGTTTCCCATGACAGGGATTTTCTTGATGCAGCGACCACTAAAACCCTGTGGTTTGAACGAAAAGACTTGCGCTTATTTAACGGTAATTACGAAAGTGCACTGCGTCAGAAAACCGAGCAGCTTGCCCAACAGCAAGCAGAGCACGAAAAACAGCAAGCACAAATTGCCCATATGCAAGATTTTGTGCGGCGTTTTAAGGCCAAGGCCAGCAAAGCCAAACAGGCGCAAAGCCGCGTTAAAGCCCTAGAGCGAATGCAACAAGTACAAGCGGTGCGTTTAGATACCCCCTTTACCTTTCGTTTACCCAGCACAGAAAAAATGTCTGACCCACTACTGGTCGTGCATGACGCTGCAATAGGTTACGGCGATAACGCGATCATATCGAACCTTGATTTAACCATACGCAATGGCGATCGAATTGGGGTGTTAGGTGTGAATGGCGCGGGTAAATCCACCCTATTAAAAACATTGGCGGCAGAAATCCCCATGTTAACCGGGGAGCGCAATGAGGGTGAGCACCTAAAAATTGGTTATTTTGCTCAACATCAAATGGAAGCACTCGATTTAAATGCCAGCCCATTAACACAGCTTAAGCGCCTAACACCTCAAGCGACAGAGCAATCCATTCGCACCTTTTTAGGCTCGTTTAATTTTCAAGAAGAAGCGGTAGCCGACTCCATTCACCACTTTTCTGGCGGTGAAAAAGCACGCTTGGCTCTGGCTTTAATTGCCTGGCAAAAACCGAACCTACTGATATTGGATGAGCCAACCAACCATTTGGACATGGAAGTGCGCGATGCCTTGTTACTCGCCATGCAGCAGTTTGAAGGCGCAGTATTGTTGGTATCCCATGATCGCTATTTATTACGGCATACCGTAGATAACTTTTGGTTGGTCGCCAATAGTCAGGTACTCAATTACGAGGGCGATCTCGCAGACTACCAACAGCACCTTAGTCAAATAAGTACGAATGACGAACCAACCTCAAGCACCAAAACAGATGATAAAAAAGCCAAGCGTCAGCAAGCCGCCGAATTGCGTAACCTCTTAGCACCGCTTAAAAAATCAGTCACTCGAGCCGAAAAGTCCATGGCTAAAATAGAGCCAAAGTTAGTGGCTATAGAGCAACGCTTAGCCGACCCAAGTATCTACGAACAAAGCAATAAAGACGAACTGAAAAACCTATTAAAACAACAGGGCGAGTTAAAAGAAGCAATGGAAGTACACGAGCTGGAATGGATGGACGCGGTTGAACAGCTAGAACAGGCTGAGGCTGCCTATAGCTGAGCGATATGGCCTGACAATTAATTAGTCTCTTAATGGAATTAACAAGACTGGCAACATTTGAGAGGTGTTATTATTTCTATTTGTCACCGACCCCTTTAATTGACGCCTTCTAATATATAGAGCTCCGATGCCATAAACCTAGTAATATCCGCTAATGTTTCAAAAAGAATTTCAATTAAAATGATTACATTTGTAGATTTATTCTGTGGAGGAGGTTTTGGGGCACGGGGGGCAGTCAGTGCGGGGGCCAAGCCTATCCTGGCCGTGGATGCTTGGGATCTAGCCACAGACACATATAAGAGTAACTTTCCTGCTGCTGAAGTACTCTGTTCACCAATTGAAAAGCTTGACCCTATAGCGCTGGCCAAGCGCTACATGCCAGATGTCCTTCTCACCTCGCCTGAATGTACTTCCCACTCCATAGCTCGAGGAGCAAAGCCCAGCTGCGAGAAAAGCAAAGAGACAGCCATAGGTATTATCCCATGGATAGAAGCCATGAACCCCCGATGGCTTATTGTTGAAAATGTTAACCGAATGAAGAAATGGGGCCGTCACCAGGAACTGATTTCCACCATCAAATCTTATGGGTACGAGGTAAATGATCTTGTCTTAAACGCCGCAGACTTTGGAACGCCCCAGGCGCGCAAACGTATGTTCCTTATCTGTGATAGAGAAGGTACGGCCATTACCCCAGATGACCTGAAAGCACTTCACAATAGAAGTAACAAACCCGCCAAATCTATTATTGACTACTCCGGTCAGTATAAAAGCACCCCGCTATACAAAGATGGACGAGCTTTGGCAACTATTGAGAGAGCTGAGCGTGCCATGAAAGTGTTAGGCCAAGGGAAAGAATTTATTATTGTTTATTATGGCTCTGATTATGCAGGTGGCTGGCAATCACTTGATTCACCTCTCCGCACAATTACGACATTGGATCGCTTTGGACTAGTAACCTGGAAGGGTAATACCCCATACCTTAGAATGCTCCAACCATCAGAACTGATGAAGGCAATGGGGGCGGGCTCAAAACACGTACTCCCTCATGGAAGCAAAAGAAACAAAGTGAAGCTGTGTGGTAATGGGGTTTGCTCCCCAGTAATGGAAATAATCTTTAAGAAAATCTCACAGGCTTACGCCAGTGAGATGGAGATTGCATCTTAAATGGACTTAGCACGGACGGACTTGTTCTTTAATCAGCCTATGGTGACTCTCGTAATGGAAATAGTCAGATGCCCCTTTACCTAAGCTCAGAGCGTCGGTAATAGCGCAAGGTTCCGACATTTGAAAAAACGCCCAAACATTGACACGCTAAAACTTCTTCAAACCCAAACATTTTGATATCTACACGTTATTTATTTTTTGATAAGCTTCAATAAATTCATGGTGGAATTGTTTGGACTGCTCTAATAGTTCTCTGTATGTTTTTACGAAAACTTCACCCGTTTGCATATAAGTGTTCTCCTTCTTCAGAAACAGGCTATTGCTGGACTTTTCTCCTCCAACAACATAACAAACAACCTTGCTGAACCCAGATTGAGAAGCATACTTATCCTGTAAAAACCCTCCATATTCATATGCTTGCTCGATCGATTTTGTGTCAATCTTATATTTGCTTCGCTTAATTTCAATAACATACAGAATACCGCCTAGAGCATTGCTACACAAAAAATCGATTCTTCGATCTTTCTCATCCAGTGACTCTTCAGGGTAGGTTTCTTTAAGGAGTTTTGAATATGTCACTTCGTCTTTAAACTCTAGAATTCTTGGGTCCAACAGCCATGAAAATTTCTTCAGGAAATCATGAAGCGTTGGAACTTCCCTAGTGTCCGTATCAAGGTGTTCCTCAAACTTCTTAATAACTTCAATCCTGGAAATAGCTAAGTCACTAATTTGTTTTGTTTCAATGGTCTTCCAGTCACTCATCAACTGGAGAAACCTGGGAATTTCTTCCGGACTAACTGTTGAAGCTATTTGATCTGCATATTCTTTATATGATTGGTTTTCAAATTTACCTATAACACCTTCGATGATTTCTCCAGACTCGGAAACTGTAAGAGCTGGATTCTCCAAGATAGGATCAATAATTCTTTTTGCTAAAT
>JAJFKD010000088.1 GCA_021773405.1 Porticoccus sp. | reverse complement strand
CGTGGTGCTATTCGTAATGGCTGCACACCGGAAGAAATTCGTGAAGTGTTACTGCACACAGCACCTTACATAGGTGCTCCAGCGTTACAGGAAGCATTTCGGGCGGCAAAGGAAGTGCTTGGCGAATGACTGCTTGAGCCTTAACTATTTAGTTATGAGCAAGGCAATTTTTTCTCCTTCCTTCTAAAAAAATTATTCAGGAGTAGGTGTTGAAGCAGCTAAGAAATTACACAGTATTTCTTCTACTGATGATTGTCAGTTGTTATGCATTGTCCGCGGTAGAGGTAAAAGAGTTTTCCTCTGACCAACTGCGTGATCGCTTTCAAGTATTGGTTAATGAACTGCGCTGCCCTAAATGCCAAAACCAAAACCTTGCAGATTCAAATTCGCCTATTGCCTCAGACTTGAGAAAAGAAATTTTTCGTATGCTGGAAGAGGGGCAAAGCGATCAGGAAATCATTGATTTTCTGGTGGTTCGCTATGGCGAGTTTGTGATGTACCGTCCACCGGTTAAAAAAACAACACTAGTACTTTGGTTGGCGCCCGGTTTTCTATTATTAATTGGAATCGTTGTTATTATTGTTATTCGGCGTCGACAGACAATGGTTTCCGGTACTTCATCTACTTTAGTGGGTGATGAGCAGGAACAGCTGGATCAATTGTTGGGTGAAAGCAGTAATGTTAAAAGTACCAAGAGTTCAGAAATACCTAACTCTAAAACAGCGGATGATGAGGAAAATACCTGATGTGGTTGGTCCTGGCGCTATTGACACTTTTAGCCGTCTCCTTTGTTATTTACCCTCTAATAAGAACTGCACCGAAGCCTATTTCTGATGAGGTCTATGGTGCAGAGGGTGTAGTTCAACGTGCAAATGTTGTGCTGTTTAAGGAACAGTTAGCTGACCTTGAGAGGCAGTTATTCGATGGCGATATTGATAATGCACAATATGCTGAATTGGTGGCAGAGCAAAAGCGGTTATTGCTGGTAGATGCTTCGGAATTGATTGAAGGCGCGGATAATTCAACGCAAGAGAAAGTGCCAACAAGTCCCTCTGATTCAGCAACTGGAGTAGTCGAAAAGGGTAAACCAGATCGTGGTGCATGGCTGATTATGGCTAGTCTACTCTTGGTTCCTCTACTCGCATTTAGTTTGTATCAGATGTTGGGCGCCAGTGATGATATTGATATCGCTGAGCTATTACAACGTCATTCTAGTGCATCTATTAGCACCGAAGACTATGCCTCTATAGGTAAAAAAATTCAGAGAAAAATTTCTCGCCGATTGGAAAGCAAGCCTAGTGATGTGTTTTATCGGGTCACACTTGCGCGCTTGCAAATGGAAGATAATAACTTTTCGGCAGCCAAAAAATCCTATGAGCAGGCGCTAACATGGAGTCCAGATAACGCAGAGCTTATGGCTGAATATGCACAGGTGCTTTACTTTGTAGCTGATAGTAAGTTTGAAGGTGAGCCTGGGGCAGTTTTAGATAAAGCCTTATCTATGGATCCAAATAATAGAACAGCATTAGGGTTGCAGGGTATCCGTGCTTTTGGTGATGAGAATTATGCGTTGGCGATAAAAAGTTGGCAGACAGCGTTGAGAGCTATTAATCCAGCTAGTCAGCAGGCCCAAGCCCTCCGGTCTGGAATTCTTCGGGCCAAAAAACTGTTGGGTGATAATGTATCGGGTAACCATGCACCGGGAGAGAAGTTACCTTCACTCTTGATTAAGGTTTCCCTTTCTCAAGAGCTGAAAGCAAGCCCTGACCAATCTGTTTATGTGTTTGCTCGAGAATGGCAGGGGAAGCCAATGCCATTGGCCGTTGTTAAGCTTTCAGTGGCTGATTTGCCTGCATCAGTAATACTTGATGATTCTATGGCTATGCCTGGGGGGGGATCTCTGTCCTCAGCCAGTTCTATACAAGTGGTAGCAAGAGTTTCGTCTACTGGTTCAGCGATACCTTCTGAGGGTGATTATGAAGGGCTGACAGGTAAGGTTGCTGCTAGTACTCTGTCGGATGGTAAAGCCCAGGAAATACCTGTGCTAATTGACCGGAAACTATAGGTTCATACATAGTTCATATACGGGTTTTCAGACAGGCTCTTAAATAGCTTCTTACCCAGGTCTTTTTTATCGTTTTCCATTGCTTGTGACCACCGCCCAGCCGTGTAAAATCGCTGTTAGATTTGTGTATTAAAAAATAATGAGAAAAGGCTGCCGAAAGTATCGCCTATATAGTTATAAACTAGTGGCTTTAAAGTCAAAACCGAAGAGATTTTCATGCGTCTAAAGTGCATCAGATTGGCCGGGTTCAAGTCCTTTGTGGATCCGACTACCGTTTCATTTCCCAGTAACCTATGTGCCGTTGTCGGACCAAATGGTTGTGGGAAATCTAACATTATCGATGCGGTACGCTGGGTGATGGGTGAAAGTTCTGCCAAGCATTTGCGTGGCGAATCCATGACTGATGTGATTTTCAACGGTTCGGGTGGCAGAAAGCCAGTTGGTCAGGCCTCAATTGAACTCGTGTTTGATAATTCTGATGGCAGTCTGGGTGGAGAGTATGCCAGCTGGAGTGAAATTTCCATCAAGCGTAAAGTCACCCGGGATAGCCAATCCAATTATTACCTCAATGGCAATAAATGTCGCCGTCGTGATATTACCGATATCTTTTTGGGAACAGGCCTGGGGCCGCGCAGCTACGCAATTATCGAACAGGGAATGATCTCTAACTTGATCGAGGCTAAGCCCGATGAGTTGAGAGTTTATATCGAAGAAGCTGCGGGAATATCCAAGTATAAAGAGCGCCGTCGTGATACCGAAAACCGTATGCGTCGTACCCAGGAAAACCTGGAAAGGTTAACAGATATTCGCGAGGAACTTGCTCGGCAGCTAGGTCGTCTTGAGCGTCAGGCTCAAGCAGCGGAAAAGTACGCAGAATACAAAAAAGAAGAGCGCCAGAGTAAAGCAGAATTACAGGCTTTAAGGTGGAGGGGGCTCGAGTTACAAGTCTCTGAGTATCGAAAGTCCATTACAGAGCATGAGCTAAAAGTTGAAGCACTGGTAACGGAACGTAGTGGTTGCGATACCTCACTGGAACGCTATAGAGAAGAATACACTGGCCTTGGTGATACGTTTAATGAAGTTCAAGGCAAGTATTATGCAATTGGTGCTGAGGTGGCCCGGATAGAGCAGGCTATTCAGCACGTACAAGACCGTGCTCGTGAGCTTGAGCAAGACTTGGAGCAAACAGAACGAAACTTTGTGGAGTCAGAAGAGCACTTGCGTGCTGACCGACAAAAAGCAGAGGGCTGGGAAGCGGAGTTGCAGGAAATATTACCCGAGCTGGAGAAAATCCAATCTGTTGAGTCACTGTCTCAGGCAACACTGGTTGAAGCTGAAGATACGATGCAGAGTTGGCAGGCGGCTTGGGATGATTTTAATCAGAGTGCTTCGGAACCCCGTCAGCAGGCAGAAGTTCAGCAGTCGCGTATTCAGCATTTGGAGCAAGTACTGCGTCGGTTAGCTGATCGTATTGAGAATATTCAAACTGAACATCAAGGTTTAAGCGATAGTCCTCTGCAAGAAGAAATTGGTTTGCTACAAGAGCAACTGGCTGAGGTTGAGCTTATTTCTGGTGAGAAAAAAGATCACCTTGAGTCCATAACAAAGCAAATGGATCAAGCTAGGACAGAGGCACAACAATTAGATAGCCAGCTCGATAGTTCACGCACACAAATGCAAACAATGTTAGGTCGAAAGGCTTCACTTGATGCATTGCAGCAGGCCGCATTGGGTGGTGAGGCAGACCAGCAACAATGGCTGCAAAACCATGGGTTGGAAAACAGCCCCAGATTAGCGGAAACACTTCAGGTTGAACCCGGCTGGGAAACAGCGGTAGAAACTGTTTTGGGAAGTTACCTGCAAGCAGTTTGTGTGGATGATCTAAGTAGCCTGGGGAAAAAGCTAGAGACTTTTACCAAAGGCGAACTGGTATTAGTCGATACGGCAGCAAGTTCGGGTTCTAATGCTAACTCTGATGCTTATACAGCTTCGTCCACGACAGAAGTACTTTCCAGCAAAATCCAATCCTCCCACGCCAATGCCATGGTGGGAGGGATTTATGCCGTTGATGATCTAACTACGGCTCTTACTCTGCGACAAAAATTAGCCCCTGGTGAGTCTGTTGTGACCAAAGAGGGTTTATGGCTGGGTGCAAATTGGTTGCGTGTGGCAAGAGATCAGGATACGACTGCTGGTGTACTTAAGAGGCGACAGGAACTGGAAACTCTGGAAAAAGAGTTAACCAGTTGTAGGTCAAACATCACTGGATTGGAAGACCAAAAAAGTACACTGGAAGAGCAGTCGCGTAATTTAGAATCCGAACGTAAAACTGTTAGTGGTGAAGTAGCAGAACAGCAGCGCCAGTATGCAGAATTACGATCAAAGCTCAGTGCAGACCAGATGCAGGTGGAGCAATTTGCGGCTCGACGCGAGCGAGCAGACAATGAACTCAATGAGGCAAAACAACAGCAAGAGCAAGAGCAAGAACACTTAGCTGACGCTAGGCAATTACTGTCTGAAGCCATTGAAGTCATGGAGCGAGATACTCAGCAGCGAGAAGGTTTATTGAAGCAGCGTGATGAAGCGCGCGCGGTGCTGGATCAGGCGCGCCAAAGTGCTCGTCATGACCGTGATCGTAGGCATGAGCTGGCGATGCGTGAAAAGTCGGTTAGCACCCAGTTGCAATCTATCCGTGAAGGTATTGGGCGATTAGAAGTTCAGGTTGCACGTCTGCAGGAGCGCCGGGAGCAGTTGCGAGAAACGTTCAAGCAGGATGAAGACCCAACCCTGGAATTAAAAGAGCAACTTGCTGATCAGTTAGAAGTTAGATTAACCGCAGAGAAAGCATTGGGTGAGGCTAGAAAGGCCGTAGAATCTGTTGAGCATAAAATGCGTGAAGTTGAGTTGCGTCGTAATGCGTTGGAACAAGATACACAAGAACAGCGGTCTAAGCTGGAACAGCAACGATTGGCTGCTCAAGATTTAGAAACCCGTAATAAAACTATCGTAGAGCAAATCAGTGAGCACGGTTTTGAGCTTGAGAGTTTGTTAGCAACGCTGCCAGAAGAGGCTGATCTTGCGGAATGGGAGCAAGCGCTGGAACGTATAGGCAATCGTATTCAACGATTAGGGCCTATCAATCTTGCTGCCATTGATGAATATAAAATTGAGTCAGAGCGCAAAGAGTACCTCGATGCTCAAAATGCAGAACTGCAAGAGGCCCTTGAAACCCTGGAAAATGCAATTCGCAAAATTGATAAGGAAACTCGAACTCGTTTCAGAGAAACCTTTGATTTGATTAATACTTCATTACAAGAGTTGTTCCCCAAACTCTTTGGTGGTGGACATGCTTATTTGGAACTGACGGGTGATGACCTTCTGGACACAGGTGTGACGATTATGGCCCGCCCTCCTGGTAAGAAAAATACCACGGTTCATTTGTTGTCGGGTGGAGAAAAAGCGTTGACTGCGATTGCTTTGGTCTTTTCAATTTTTCACTTAAACCCGGCACCGTTTTGTATGCTGGATGAAGTGGATGCCCCATTGGATGATGCCAATGTGGGTAGGTATGCACGGATGGTTGAGGAAATGTCTGAGAAAGTGCAGTTCATTTATATTTCTCACAACAAAATTGCGATGGAAATGGCTAATCAGCTAATGGGTGTCACTATGCATGAGGCCGGAGTTTCTCGGCTGGTGAGTGTTGATGTTAATCAGGCTGTTGAATTGGCTGAAGCATAAAGGTGCGTACAGTACTGTTAATCCAGCAACAATCGTGGCCGGGTTAATACTAAAAAGATCGTTAATGTAATTGGATTAGGTGTCTGTATTAAGTAACTGTTAGATAAGGTATATTTACATTACAGTGCTAGGTAGTTTAAACAGTGCTGAGTTTAACAAGTTTAGATAAAAGGTAGGTGTGGTAGTCGATGGAATTTGGTGCTCGTGAAATGATGATTGCTTTAGGTGCATTGGTTGCACTGGCCATTATGCTTGATGTCATTCGCCGTATTCGTAATGCCCGCTATGAAAAAATACATATGCCCCGCCGCAAACAGCCCATCTTTGATGACGATGAAGAGTTTGATGAATTCGGCAGTGAGCTTCCCAGTGGTGGTGCCAGGGTTGTTAGTTATCGGGATGATGAAGATATTGAGGAGGCTGGCAAAACAGTTCGTGAACGTGCGGAAGCCAATAAGCCAAAATTATCCATTCCCATTGCTGAACCAGAGCAGTCGAGCCTTAATTTAGATGAACCTGCTAATTTGGGCGAGCGGCAAGATGAGCCTCAGAGAACTTCAGTAGAGGGTAAGAGGTCATCAGAAGATCAAGCGCCTTCACCAACAAAAAGAACCGAGAGTGATCAAGTTCCTGTAGCCAGTGTGGTGGTGCTGCATTTAATGGCCAAAGAAGGTGATTTTTTTCAGGGTGAAGAGCTGTTAGAAGCTTTGTTAAAACAGGGCTTGCGTTATGGCTCTATGAAGATTTTTCACCGCCATGAAGAGGAAGAGGGTGCAGGCCCTGTAATCTATAGTGTGGCTAATTCCGTCAATCCAGGTACATTTGATTTAAAAAATATGGACCAGTTAACGACGCCTGGTATTAGCCTCTTTTTTGCCATGGAAGATGTATCAGACCCTGCCGGGACGCTGGAGAGTTTGTTTAACTCCGCGAAACAAATAGCAACTGATCTTGATGGTGAATTAAAAGACGAAAGTCGCAGTATCATTACTCGACAAACTGAAGAGCATTATCGCCAAAGAGTCGCCGATTTTAGTCGAGCCCAGTTGTCCAATGTTTAAGTAGTTAAAGTAAGTTGAGTAGGTTCGGTAGGTTTAGTATCAAGTAAGTCTGGGATATAGCTGGGATTTTAAATAATGGGAGAAATTGACCAGTCTATCCTAACGGAAGCTGCGGACCTAAGAGAGCAGCTAAACCGCCATAATCACCTCTATTATGTTCTCGATGACCCTTCTATCCCCGATGCTGAATATGATCGCTTACTAAGGCAGCTTCAAAAAATTGAAGCAGAATACCCTTCATTACGAACATCAGATTCTCCCACTCAGCGGGTAGGGGGTGAGCCACTTAAAGAATTTGATTCAGT
>JAJFKD010000087.1 GCA_021773405.1 Porticoccus sp. | reverse complement strand
GCAATGCCATTGGTTTTGTTATTGATTTTGATCGGGTTTCTTTTCCTGAAGCCGTTGAAATGCTGGCAAAGCATGTTGGGCTAGAGGTTCCCCGTGAGGCTAATAGGGACGATGCTAGCAGCCAATACCGCAAAACTCTCTATAGCATTATGGAGAAGGCCGATAACTTTTATCGTAACAGCCTGCGCAATCACCCCAGCGCAAATGAAGCTGTCAATTATCTAAAGTCTCGAACTCTAACAGGGGAAACTGCCAGAAATTTTGGTATTGGGTTTGCTCCGCCTGGTTGGGATAATTTACTCCAGAACCTGGGCGAAACCGATGAGAGCATTCGTCATCTCAAAGAATCAGGGTTACTGATCGATCGCGAGGAAGAAGGCAAGCTTTATGACCGCTTCCGCCACCGTATAATGTTTCCCATCCGTGATGTTCGAGGTAGAACTATCGGCTTTGGTGGCCGGGTGCTAGGCGACGACAAACCCAAATACCTAAATTCGCCAGAAACACCTTTATTCCACAAAGGCCGTGAACTTTACGGCCTCTTTGAGGTGAATAAGCAGCTTCGCGACATTCCCAACCTGCTCGTAGTAGAAGGCTATATGGACGTAGCAGTACTATCTCAACACGGCATCCACAATGCTGTCGCGACACTGGGCACTGCTGCAACTGCTGAACACTTGGACAAACTGTTTCGCTACACTTCAGAGGTCGTGTTCTGCTTTGATGGAGACGACGCCGGACGTAAAGCTGCTTACCGAGCTTTAGAAACAAGCCTGCCAGTCATGCTGGATGGTCGCTCGGCAAAATTCCTTTTTTTACCTGAAGGAGAAGACCCTGATTCATTAGTACAAAGTATAGGCTGCGATCAATTCCAACGATTAATCAAAACAGCCACACCCATTTCGGACTATTTATTCGAGTCATTATCTAAAGATCTCGACACAGGCTCCCTTGATGACCAAGCGCGGCTCAGCAAACTAGCCGCTCCATTAATCAATCGCATGCCACCGGGTGTTTTTAAAACACTGATGATGAAAACCCTGTCACAGCGGACAGGGCTGGATACTGAAACCCTGACCAGCTTTATCGAACCTGCCGAACTCCCCACCGAACTTGAACAAGAATCTCCACCTGATTATGACCAAGGAGAATACCCAGACTATTACAATGACATTGAATCAGGGCAGTACGACGAAACTGGCAATCCCTCCCCTTCTCCAGTTCAAAGGCAGGCATACCAACGTCCCCAGAAAAGGGTAAAAATGCCTCCCGCTCAAACTTTGATTGCACTACTTGCCAACCACCCAGTACTGGTCAAGCTCATCACAGATTTGGATACACTCAAAAACTTAAATACCGAGGAATTAGACATTGAGGGTATGGAGATATTGATCCCCTTGATAGAACTCCTTCAAGAAAATCCGGATTACACCCTCAATCATATACTCGGTTATTGGCGTGGCATCCATGATGTTGACCAGGCCGAACAACTCACAGAGATTGCCGCCACTGACTTACTTCGCCCGGTAGCCAACGGCAGCAGAAATAATGAAAGAGAATTTCAGGACATACTAAGTAAGTTACTACGTCTCTCTTCTACAACAGCCCTTACCCCACTTGAACTTTTCCATCATTTGGCCGAAAAAGAGACCATTGATGACCATGATTTGAAAGCCCTAAACTGTGCCTGGCTTGAGCTTTCGGATGAGCTTAGAAGCAAGGAAACAAAAGAGTTGTTTAATCAAATAGTTAGAAAGCCAAGAAGCCTTTAGCGTAAAGACAAAGAGCCCCTGACGTAAAGCTGAAGATTAATCGTAAATTTCCCCCAGTTACGTAAGACAAAACCGGTTTATTCCAGTATAATCGCGCGTTTTATTTTGCCTGCTATTTAGTTGGTAACAAATTCTAGTTGGTAGCAGATTGGCTAGTAGAAAAATTCTACCGGCAGTAATTCAGTGACAGTAGATCCTATATGAGCGGTAACGCACAACAACAATCACGAATCAAAGAACTGATCGCCAGAGGCCGTGAGCAGGGATACCTGACCTATGCCGAAGTGAATGACCACCTGCCTGAAGATATTTCTGATCCAGACCAGGTTGAAGACATCATTCAGATGATTAACGACATGGGTATTAATGTTTTTGAAAATGCACCCGATGCCGAACAACTTCTGATTACCACTGGCGAATCAACAACTGACGAAATTGCCGCAGCAGAAGCTGCAGCAGCCCTTGCTGCAGTTGAAACAGAGCAACACCGCACTACTGACCCTGTCCGCATGTACATGAGGGAAATGGGTTCTGTCGAGCTACTGACACGGGAAGGCGAAATTGAAATTGCCAAGCGTATCGAAGAAGGCATTCGCGAGCTTATGGCCGCTATGGCTGAGTGGCCAACGGTTGTTGATTACATCATCTCTGAATACGATTTGATCGAAACCGATGAACGCAAACTTGCTGACATTCTGATTGGCTATCTCAATCCAATGGAACACGTCCCATCTGCACTGGCTCAGGCAGAAGCTGCAAAGAACAATGAAGAAAATGACGACGATGACGATGACGATGACGATGACGAAGCAGATACCGGCTTAGATCCAGTAGAAGCCAAGGAACGCTTTGACAAACTACGTGACCTCAACAGCAAAGCACAAAAAGCACTCGAAAAGCATGGCCGCAGCCACAAAACAACCAAAGAAGCCATGCTTGCTCTCAGCGAGCACTTTAAGTACCTCAAATTAGCCCCGCGCAAATTTGAACCTCTCATTGAATTTGTACGTGATGCCCTGGCTATCGTTCGTGCCGAAGAACGCAACATCATGGCACTTACTGTTCGCCAGGCAAAAATGCCTCGTACAGACTTTATCCGCAGCTTCCCTGGCAATGAAACCAATGAAGAGTGGGTTGTAGAACTATGCAAAAAAAGCGATCCCTATGTAGAAGTTCTAAAACGTGTAGCGCCGGAAATTCAGCGTTCACAACGACGCCTTAATCAAGTCTCCATCAAAACAGGGCTGAGTATTTCCCAAATCAAGGACATCAACCGCAGAATGTCCATTGGTGAAGCCAAAGCCCGTCGCGCCAAAAAAGAAATGGTGGAAGCCAACCTTCGGTTGGTGATCTCTATTGCGAAAAAATATACCAACCGCGGCCTGCAATTCCTCGACTTGATTCAGGAAGGCAACATCGGTTTGATGAAAGCTGTAGACAAATTTGAATACCGTCGTGGTTACAAATTCTCTACCTACGCTACATGGTGGATTCGTCAGGCCATCACCCGATCTATTGCAGACCAAGCCAGAACCATTCGTATCCCAGTACACATGATTGAGACCATCAACAAACTCAATCGTATTTCCCGCCAGATGCTTCAGGAAATTGGCCGCGAACCAACGCCAGAAGAACTAGGCGAACGTATGGAAATGCCAGAAGATAAAATCCGCAAAGTGCTTAAAATTGCCAAAGAGCCTATCTCCATGGAGACGCCCATTGGTGATGATGAAGATTCACACTTGGGAGATTTCATCGAAGACGTTAACATTCTTTCTCCTGTAGACTCAGCTACTGGCGAAAGCCTCACTGAAGCCACAAGGGACGTTCTTAACGGCCTCACAGTCAGAGAAGCTAAAGTACTGAGAATGCGGTTCGGTATCGACATGAACACCGACCACACTCTGGAAGAAGTGGGTAAACAGTTTGATGTAACCCGTGAACGAATTCGTCAGATCGAAGCTAAAGCACTACGCAAACTGCGTCACCCAACGCGCTCGGATCACCTACGTAGCTTCTTGGACGAGTAACAAAAAATAAGACAAAAGTTAAACACCGAATTTTTGGCTCAGTGTAAGGCGCACAATAAACGAACGAAGGAGCATACATCAGGTATGCGACTGAGAGAGTGAAGCCGTGCAACGCAACGATGAGCCAAAAAGACAAGTTTAAAAGGGCCCATAGCTCAGCTGGTTAGAGCAGTCGACTCATAATCGATTGGTCGAAGGTTCAAGTCCTTCTGGGCCCACCATTTTTACATTATATTTCAATAAATTAAAAACCAGCTCATTCTAAAAGTGAGCAAAACCCCTTCTGACACAAATCGCTCAGCTCTAAGCTTCACGAACAAACGCCTTTAATCAGCATTATCCAATGACCATCACACATCAAGTCGTGCCTTACTCCTGTGCATCGTTGACCTAACTTTTTTTATCCTACTAATGGAAAGATGGCACGCCTGTTGCTTTAACAAGAAGGGAACGCATAACTAAACCAAACACCAATGACCGAAAAGGTCTGAGAACCCTTTAGATGAACAAAGGCTGGAAGTCTTATAATTCAGGTTCTTTCTTCGATGAGCTAATCACTCCGGCGGGCAAGCCCCGGATGGCTGCCCGCCATCTAGTAAATCTTTTGCAAAACCTTTCACCAAAAGAGGTAGCAAACTGCCGCTCTGCCGCAGAACTAGCCATCCGAGACATGGGTATCTCTTTCACTATCTACAGTGAAGGAAAAAATATCGACCGAGCTTGGCCCTTCGATATTATTCCTCGTGTGATCCAAGCAAAAGAGTGGAATAAAGTGCAGCTTGGCTTAGCACAGCGTAGCCGTGCCCTTAACTGCTTTATCGACGACATTTACAACAAACAAAAAATACTGGCGGATGGCATTGTGCCTCCCGACATTGTGCTGGATTCTGGTGATTACCGGCCTCAATGTGCAGGCGTTTCGCCCCGTTATGGTGCATGGGCACACATCTGTGGTTCTGATCTAGTGCGCGATAAGAATGGTAAATTCTACGTACTGGAAGATAACCTCCGTGTACCCTCTGGGGTTTCTTACATGCTGGAAAACCGGGAAATCACCAAACGAGTATTGCCAGAACTTTTCGAAAATTACAGTATTCTGCCATTAGATGATTACCCTTCACGGCTGCATAGTACGCTGGCTTCTCTCTCCCCTCGGGATCAAAGCCGACCCTGCATCGTAGTCCTCACCCCCGGCATTTATAACTCCGCCTACTTTGAACACGCTTTTCTAGCACAGAGCATGGGCGCCGAATTGGTGGAAGGTA
This sequence comes from Porticoccus sp., assembly GCA_021773405.1. Lineage (GTDB taxonomy): Bacteria > Pseudomonadota > Gammaproteobacteria > Pseudomonadales > Porticoccaceae > Porticoccus. The sequence goes on along the minus strand of JAJFKD010000087.1, from coordinate 21,706 downwards.
ACGATCTGTTTGTCAGCGATGATGATATTGTCTACATGCGAACAGTGGACGGCCCCATTCAGGTTGATGTCGTCTATCGTCGCATTGATGACGCCTTTCTTGACCCAGAGGTTTTTCGAGAGGATTCCGCACTAGGCGTTCCCGGTATCATGCGGGCTTGGAAGGCTGGCAATGTCGCCATTGCCAATGCACCGGGTTCGGGCATTGCAGACGATAAAGTGGTTTATGCCTATGTACCGGACATGATTCGCTACTATCTTAACGAAGAGCCCTCTTTGGCCAGTGTTAAAACCTACCTCTGCAACGATGAAAAAGATCGCGAATACGTGCTCAAAAATCTCGATAAATTAGTGGTAAAACCCGCCAACGAATCAGGGGGTTATGGACTGATGGTCGGCCCCCATGCATCCAAGTCTACGAGGGCTAAATTTGCCAAACTGATTGAGGAAAAACCGCGCAACTACATCGCTCAACCCACTTTGGCCTTATCCACTGCACCCACATTTGTTGACCACACTGTAGAGCCCAGACATCTGGATTTACGCCCCTTTATTTTGCACGGGAAAGATACCTGGGTGACACCGGGCGGCTTGACCCGAGTTGCTCTGACCAAAGGCTCTCTGGTGGTCAACTCATCCCAGGGCGGCGGTAGTAAAGATACCTGGATCGTGGAGGGCAACAAATGACTATGCTATCAAGGGTTGCAGAGCGGCTATGCTGGATGGCCCGTTACCTGGAGCGTGCAGAAGATACCGCGCGGCTAATCCACTCCTATACACATATGGTGATGGATATTCCCAAAGGGTCTTCGCCGGACTGGGACATATTGATCAAGATACTCGACGCCGACCCGGTGTTTGAACAAAACCATCGAACTTACAACGAACAGAATGTCTTGAAGTTTTTGATCGCCGACCAGGAAAACAGTTGCAGCCTGTATTTTTCCATACGTGCCGCCCGCGAAAATGTACGGACAACACGGGACGTTTTACCTGAAGAGATTTGGGAACACGTCAATGAACTGTACCTCTATGCTCAAGAATATGCGGAAAAGTCTGTGGGACGACGCAATCGTTACCAGTTTTTGGAAACAATTATTGCACGCTGCCAAATGATCAACGGCATGATTCTCTCCACACTCCCCCGTGGCCATGCCTATCGTTTTATCAAGCTAGGGCATTTGCTGGAACGGGCGGACATGACCACCCGTGTCATTGATGTCGGCGCTGCCGCACTGCTGGGCGATGAACGTCTACGTAGTACTGTGGACCCACTGATCTGGGCCAGCCTGCTGCAATCGTTGTCGGCCATGGGCGCCTATCGCCGGGAAATCGGCCCACAGGTAGATGCCGCAGCCATGGTAGATTTTGTATTGCGAGAGAGCGCCCTGCCACGCTCGGTAAAATTCTGCCTCAATGGTATGCGGCAGGAGCTAACGCCCCTGAAGAACAACAAAGAGGCACTTGATCTACTCAATCAACTGCGCCGCAAGCTGTCCCGCTTTGATCCTGAAGTCCGTAGCAGAGAAGAATTACATGCTTTTATCGACAAATTTCAGGCAAGCCTAATAACGCTCTATAGCACCATCGACAGTACCTGGTTCCTGAAAGACCAAGCATAAAAACCCTTTCCGGTTTTGTTTTATAGCGTCACAACACACAGCCTAAAAGGCTAAAGGCGGTAAGTACCAATGACTATTCGTGTTGCGATTAACCATCGCACCTCTTACAAGTTCGACCGACCTGTCAATATGTCACCGCACACAGTGCGACTGCGTCCAGCGCCCCATTCGCGAACGCCGATCCATAGCTACAGTCTCAAGATCAAGCCGGAAGAGCATTTCATCAACTGGCAACAAGACGCCTTTGGTAATTATCTAGCGCGACTGGTGTTTCCCGAAAAGTGCACTGAATTCGAGGTGGATGTTGAGGTTATCGCCGATATGACGGTGATTAACCCCTTTGATTTTTTTGTCGAAGAATATGCAGAAGACTTCCCCTTTAAATACAACCAGCAGGTAAAAAAAGAGTTACTACCCTATCTGGAAAAACTGGAGGGAGGGCCTTTATTTAAAAAGTTCCTGGCTTCGGTCGATGTTAAAAAACGCGCTATTAATGATTTTTTGGTTGAACTGAATCAACTGGTTCAGAATGAAACCGAATATCTGGTGCGCATGGAACCGGGTGTACAAACCCCAGAAGAGACCCTGGAAAAAGCCAAGGGATCCTGCCGCGATTCGGCCTGGCTACTGGTACAGCTACTGCGCCACTTGGGTCTCGCAGCCCGCTTTGCATCGGGCTATCTGGTGCAGCTCAAACCGGATGAAAAATCTCTGGACGGTCCCTCAGGAGCAGAAGAAGATTTCACCGACCTGCACGCCTGGTGTGAAGTATTCCTGCCCGGTGCCGGCTGGGTGGGACTTGACCCCACCTCGGGGCTGTTTGCCAGCGAAGGACATATACCGCTAGCCTGCACACCACACCCCGTCTCTGCTGCCCCCATTGCCGGGGCCACAGACAAGTGTGAAGTGGAATTCGATTTCAGCAACACTGTGGAGCGTATCCTCGAAGACCCCCGTGTCACCAAGCCATACAGCGACGAACAATGGCAACAAATTCAGGCGCTGGGAAAAGCCGTCGACAAAGAATTTGAAAAAAACGATGTGCGTCTAACCATGGGAGGTGAACCCACCTTTGTATCCATTGATGATATGGAGTCGACCCAGTGGAATACCGATGCCCTTGGTGACGACAAACTCAGTCTGGCAAAGACTCTGTTACTGCGCCTGCGAGATAGATATGCCCAGAAAGGACTTTTACATTATGGCCAGGGTAAATGGTATCCCGGTGAAGAAATTCCCCGTTGGGCACTGGGTGTCTTTTGGCGAAAAGACAATGAGCCGTTGTGGAACAATTCAAAATTGCTGGCAAGAATCGACAAAGACTACAAACTGGAGATAAAAGATGCCATACGCTTTGGTCGTTATCTTTGCGACCTGCTATCGGTATCGCGCAGGTGCTGCCAACCTGCCTATGAAGACGGCTTTTACTACCTGATGCAGGAACAAAACCTGCCAAAAAATCTGGATATACTGGCACAAAAAATTAAGGGCGATCTGGACCGTCGCCGCCTGGCCCGATTGATCGACCAGGGTTTTACCGTTCCCACAGGCGTAGTGGTTCCACTGGAACGCAGCACTGGTTTGCCCGTCGAAGAAGATGAAAAGACCTGGCGCAGCAGCCTATGGCCAATGAAGAGGGAACGGATCACACTCATTCCCGGTGACTCCCCCATGGGATTGCGCTTGCCGCTCAATGATTTGCCGGAACTGGCAGAAAAAGCCGATAAAGTGCGCCCACAGCGTGACCCCTTTGAACCTCGGAATGAACTTACCAAACGCTCCGACATGCATTTTTCTAAACCAGGAAAAATAGACGAAGACGATGTTATTGAGTCTGACAGCGATGATGAGTCTAGCGATTACGAAACCGTTGTCCGCACAGCGTTGTGTATAGAAGCCCGAGAGGGTCGACTGCACATCTTTATGCCCCCCATTGATTACCTCGAAGACTACGTTGAATTAATTGCGGCCATTGAAGTAGCTGCAGAAGCCCTGGACACCCCCATCATTATTGAAGGCTACGAGCCCCCTCGGGACCCTCGAATGCAAAAACTGCTGGTGACGCCAGACCCAGGCGTGATTGAAGTCAATGTGCATCCATCCAATAATTGGGAAGAACTGGTTGCCATTACGACCTCTCTCTATGAAGAGGCCAGATTATCGCGGCTATCCACTGAAAAATTTATGCTGGATGGGCGCCACACCGGCACTGGCGGTGGCAACCATATTACCCTGGGCGGTGCGACACCGGCAGACAGCCCGATCCTTCGCAGGCCGGATCTGCTGAGAAGCCTAATCACATTTTGGCAGCATCACCCCAGTCTCTCCTATTTGTTTTCTGGCATGTTTATTGGGCCTACCAGTCAGGCACCACGAGTGGATGAGGGACGTGATGAAATGCTCTATGAGCTGGAAGTTGCCTTTTCACAAATGTCTGATGGAGAAGTACCACAACCATGGCTAGTCGATAGACTGCTTCGTAACCTCCTAATTGATATTACCGGTAATACCCACCGTGCAGAGTTTTGTATCGACAAGCTCTACTCCCCTAATAGCGCCACAGGTCGTCTGGGAATTCTCGAGTTTCGAGGCTTTGAAATGCCGCCTCACAGCCGTATGGCGCTGGTACAAGCACTGCTGCTACGTTGCCTGGTGGCTAGGTTCTGGGACAAACCCTACCAAAAACCGCTGATTCGATGGGGAACAGAACTTCACGATCGTTTCATGTTGCCACATCATATTTGGCAGGATATGAAATCTGTGGTTGAGGATCTTCAAGCACACGGCTATCCCTTTGATCTGGAATGGCTCGCGCCCTTTGAAGAATTTCGTTTTCCACATTATGGTCGGGTCCAGCTAGACGACATTGAAATGGAACTGCGTTGGGCTGTGGAACCCTGGCACGTACTAGGCGAGGAAACCAGTAGTTTTGGCACCTCGCGCTATGTGGATTCATCCGTAGAACGTTTGCAACTGCGAGCAACCGGACTCACCGAGGGCCGATACATTATCGCCTGCAACGGCCGTCGAGTACCCATGCGCAATACTGGGCGTCACGGCGAATACGTCGGTGGTGTACGCTATCGTGCCTGGCAACCGCCATCAGCCCTGCACCCACTGATTGGTGTGCACGTACCACTGACGTTTGACTTGATTGATAGCTGGAATGGACGTTCTATCGGTGGTTGTACCTATCATGTTTCTCACCCGGGAGGGCGCAGTTACGAGACCTTCCCGGTCAACTCGTTTGAAGCTGAGTCACGACGGATCAACCGTTTTGAAACCGTCAGCCATACTCAGGGGCCATTCACACCACAACCGGAAGTGAATGCCATCAGGGAGTTTTTCCCCAATCAACAGGTACCAAGACCTATGGAACCACCACCGGAGGAATCACCCGGTGAATACCCCTACATCCTGGATATGCGTAGCCCGCGGCGGAAATAGTCGTCCCCGATGAAAGTCATTTTCATGACTTCGTGATACTGGCTATTTCGCCCGACTGGCGGCAACTTGTATATAATATCCCCCGAAGTATGACAACGAATGTAATAGGTAAAATGTGACCGACGCCACCAATGCCCAGCCCCTTGACCAGACCCAGTCACAGGTCCAGTCAAACGCGCCCAGCTCCCTTGAGTATCATAGTCTTAGCAGTCTATTGGAGCTTGATGAGGCCTGTGCAAAAGATGGCGGCGTCAAACCGCAGTGGAGTTATTTACTCAACAGCTTGCGCGATTTAGGCCCCGAGGTTCTTCAGGGGCGAGCGGAAAAAGCGCGTCGTATCCTCAGAGATGATGGTGCCACCTATAATATCTACGGTCGTGAACAGGCACCCAGCAGCAACTGGGAGCTGGATCCGGTCCCCTACATCATCGACAGCGAGGACTGGGGAGAAATTGAAGCTGGGCTGCTGGAGCGCTCAGAGTTACTCAACCTCGTGCTGCGCGATTTATACGGTCCGCGCACATTATTGCGACATGGTGTAATACCACCCGAAGCACTGTTTAGCCACGGTGGTTTTTTACGTGCCTGCCAGGGTATTCAATTACCCGGAGAACATGAACTGATCTTGCATGCCGTGGACATGGTACGCCAACGCGGCGGCAAAATGTGTGTGTTATCAGACCGAACCCAGGCACCTAGTGGCGCGGGCTATGTATTAGAAAACCGTACTGTCATGTCGCGGGTTTTCCCCAGCCTGTTCCGTGACAGCCATGTACATCGTCTCGCCAGCTTTTATCAACGACTGCGACTGAAACTGTCTTCCCTCTCCTCCTCGGAAGAAGAGCCCCTCATCGCAGTGCTAACACCGGGCGGTCAAAATGAAACCTATTTTGAACACGCCCACCTAGCCAACTATCTGGGCTTTCCTCTAGTCCAGAGTGGTGATCTGTTGGTGCGTAATGGCTTCCTGTGGATGAAATCCCTGGACGGGTTAAAACGTGTTGATGTCCTCCTTCGGCGAGTGGATGATATTTTTTGTGACCCCGTTGAACTGCGCAGTGATTCACTGCTCGGTGTGCCGGGTTTGCTGGAAGTCGTTCGTACCGGACAAGTGGCCATTGCTAATCCACTGGGATCTGGCGTACTGGAAAATCCCGCGCTGCTCAAATATTTGCCCCAAATCAGCAAACACTTCCTAGGCCGAGAGCTGCGACTGGATTCAGTCAAAACCTACTGGTGTGGCGATGAAAAAGATTTAGCCTTCGTCAAGAATAATATCCGCCAGTTAATTATTAAACCTACCTATCGTGGCAGTGATATCAAAAGTGTCTGGGGTGGAGACCTCAGTGAAGAACAAATCAATAAATTGCTTGCCGCCATTGATAAAAAACAGAACCAGTATGTTGCCCAGGAGCGTTTGGAAAAATCTTATACCCCTGCATTTTCGGGCGATCAACTTGAACCCAGACCAACGTTACTGCGCACATTTTCAGTGGCCACAGACAATTCCTACATGGTGCTTCCCGGCGGGCTTACACGGATCAGCACACACACCCATGGCCAGGTGATTAATATGCAGGCTGGCAGCCCCAGTAAAGACACCTGGGTCACGGCAACCGAACCTGAACGTACAGTCGTTTTTGAATCTGCACCTGAAACACCGCGGGCCACCAGAGAATCGTCATTACTCAGTTTGCCCAGCCGGGTGGTAGAAAACCTTTACTGGATGGGACGCTATGCGGAAAGAGCAGAAGCCTCTCTACGCTTATTGCGGACTGTTTTCGTGCTGCTGAATGGTGAAGACCCCATTACCCCCGACGCTAGGCGCATCCTGCTGCAAACAGTCACGCAGATAACAGTGACATTGCCCGGGTTTACCAATGCCTCAGAGGAGCTGTTAGCCAATCCCGAGGAAGAGTTGCTGTTGATCATACTGGACGACAATCGTATCGGTAGTATCAAATCAACACTGAATTCCATGCTCTCTAGTGCAGATGAGTCCAAGGAATTACTCTCCACAGATACCATTCGTGTTATCAATGACTTGCGCGATGCCTTGGATGATCTGGATGTCACCCTGGCAGGTGGCCTGACCTCAGCGCCAGAGGAAGCCCTTGACCCACTGGTAACAGCGCTCGCAGCCCTATCCGGATTAATGCAGGAAAGTATGATTCGCGGTGTTGGCTGGCGATTTATGGAGTTGGGTAAACGCATTGAACGCTCACGACAGATTATTAACAGCCTTCGTAATCTAATGACCCCGGTCACAGGAGAAAGCACCCAATCCACCCTGCTAACCGCGCTTCTAACCTCAATGGAGGTAATGATTACATACCGTCGGCGTGGACGGGTACGCAGAGGTATCGAGCTGGGACTGGAGCTGGTAATGCTGGACGACAGCAACCCGCGCGCTCTTATTTTTCAACTTGAAAGGCTGCAGCAGCTCCTCGACAAACTACCGCAAACAGATACCTCCACTGGAGAACTCAATGAAGAAGAGCGCGCACTTCTGGAGGCGACAACAAGCCTGAAGTTATCCCGACTGTCTCACTTGCTGGAAACAACTTCCGACAAGCGTGTCGACATGGATAATCTACTGCAACAACTTGAAAAATTGCTGGATGACTTCAATCGCTTTATCAGTGACAAGCACTTTGATCACCTGACTGATCCACAGCAGTTGGTGACGACATTCTGGGATGGTCAGTAATGCTCTATCGAATTCGTCATATCACACACTACAAATACGCACAGCGTGTAACGCGCTGCTACAACCTGGCCAATGTTATCCCCAGAAATACAGAACACCAGAGATGTATCAAAAGTCTTGTCACATTCTCACCTGAGCCGGCAAAAGCACGCAAACGAACAGATTATTTTGGCAACAAAACCTACAATTTTGAAATTCAGAAACCACACACCGAGTTAACTATTACCGCAGTAAGTGATGTTCAAATTAACGATGATACCCGCGAACTAGATTTGGACCTTGGGGTTTCATACGGAGATGCACTGAACTACTTATGCCAGACTATAAACCAGGAAACCATCGAAGCACGTGAATTTTTACTCAATTCACCAATGATCGATATCAATGAAGCGCTAAAAGAGTACGCCAGACCGTCATTTCATATCGATCATTCTCTGAATTCCTGTGTCAGCGATCTTACTACCCGAATATTCAACGATTTTTCCTACGATTCCAATTTCACGACAATTGCCACCCCCCTGAGCGATGTGCTCGAGCACAAGCGCGGCGTATGCCAAGATTTTGCGCACTTGCAGATAGGCTGCCTTAGGGCCATGGGGATACCTGCCAGATATGTCTCCGGCTACATAGAAACACTTCCCAAGCCAGGAGAAACAAAATTGGTGGGAGCCGATGCAACGCATGCGTGGATTGCTTATTTTTGCCCTCATGAAGGTTGGGTAGAATTTGATCCCACCAACAATAAACAAGCTAACAGCCAGCACATTGTCACCGCGTTTGGTCGAGACTATCTCGATGTCACACCGGTCAAGGGCGTCATCTTTGGTGGAGGGGAATCACCAAGACTAAACGTCTCTGTTGATGTTTCCCGCATAATGGAATGAGGCTGTTACTAAGGAGCCCTTTGTTCACTCACGCTCTCCCGTAAAGAGGTGAAATATGTGGTTACACACCAGTTGCAACCTGGAGTTCGATATTGAGGAGTCAACGCCTTTTGTGCTTATGCTGAGGGCACGCAGTGGTGCACAGCAATGGGTTGCCAGCGAGGAATACAAACTCACCCCCAGTGTTCCCGTATTCGAGTTTACAGATATATACGGTAACCTTTGCCAGCGACTGATTGCACAGCCTGGCGCTTTCTCAATACATACTGCTGCCGAAGTGATGATTTCAGATCATGTGGATGTGGCGCCCGGCGCAATGTTTGTCGAGATTCAAGATCTTCCCGACGCCCTACTCAATTACTTATTACCCAGTCGCTACTGTGAATCAGACCGCTTCAGCCAAATGGCGATGTCTATTACGAATGGCGCACTTATGGGCTACGATCAGGTTGCAGCTATAGAAACCTGGTTACGGAACACCATTCTATACGACCCCGATAATAGCGATATTCAGGTATCGGCTATCGAGGTCAATGCCCGGCAATGGGGCGTCTGCAGAGACCTCTCTCACCTAGGGATCGCTTTGTGCCGGAGCCTGAGTATTCCTGCTCGCATGGTCGTTGGCTACCTCTACGGGTTGAACCCAATGGAGCTGCATGCATGGTTTGAAGCCTATGTCGGTGGTCGGTGGTATTCCTTTGATGCAACACAGACCAAAAAAAATGGGGGATACGTAGCTATAGGCTATGGCCGTGATGCTGCAGATGTGGCTATTTACAATCAGTTTGGACGCGCCATATATCCCACTAAACAACAGGTGTGTGTACGACGAATCAACGAGAAAAATATACCTACCTAGTAACACACCGCTTTCAACTAACCTAACGACAAATCAAATAAAAAAATAGTAAGCTCAAGCGCAGCTGCTTTTGTATAAGCTTGTCTAAATCTTTAGTACTGATAAATTAATACCAAGAGAGCCATAATGAACCCCATGACCTAGGCGGCTAAGGCGCTCATCGATCAACTTACAACCAAATCTTCACGGGCACTGATTCAAGGATAGACATACCAGGCTAACTGTTCGGGACAAAGTGGGTAAATCAGCCCAACTATCGTCAACGACCGGCCACTCTAGACAATAGAGCTTTCAGGATAAGTGCTTGATTGTAGAATCGTAACCTGATGCTGTCTGTTATGTGGTTTTGTTTTGATCAGATTCATAATCTATTGGCCGAGGGTTAAAGTCCTTCTGGGCCCACCATATAAAAACCACCTATCAGGTGGTTTTTTTGTTTTGCTCCTTCAAGACTATTCATCAATGGGTAAGGTTTGCAAAATTGCACTAGCCATTTTGGAGCTACAGCAGTCTTTACCCCTAAAGATAAAGTCACGAGCCAACTTCTGGCAGATCTACTATTTTTATCTATATTTCATACAGACAAGTTCCAACTACTCTACCTAGCACCTTAATACTATAGTTAAAAGAGCAACCAAATTTTTTGAAGGGGCAATTAATAATGTCGCATGATCTTCGGAATTACTTAAAACATGTGGTTTCCCATAATGCTTCCGACCTATTTCTCAGCGTGGGTGCACCTGCGACGATGAAAGTAGACGGGGTGGCTCGTTTGATGTCACAAACCCCTCTAGATGAGGATCAGGTTTCTGAGCTTATCTATTCGGTCATTTCAGAAACAGAAAAAGATACCTTTCACCAAACGCTTGAACTTAACAAGGCGCTAGACGTACCGGATATAGGTCGCTTTCGGATTAATCTCTACATGCAACGAGGCTATCCTGCGTTAGTAGCTCGTCATATCCCTTCCTATATTCCGACCATCGAAGAGCTAAATCTTCCTTTGTTTCTGAAAAACTTAGTGATGGAGAACAATGGCCTGGTGTTGATTGTTGGCGCTGCCGGCACCGGCAAATCAACAACCCTTGCCTCGATGGTACGTCATCGTAATGATAACAGGAGCGGACATATCCTCTGTATTGAAGACCCCATAGAGTATATTCACCAACACAACAAATCGATTGTGGATCAACGGGAAGTCGGTTTGGATACCCATTCTTTCGGGGATGCACTACGTAATGCCATGAGAGAGGCGCCTGACGTTATCGTGATCGGTGAGATCCGTGATTACGAGAGTTTAAAGAATGCAATTTCCTATGCGGAAACAGGGCATTTGTGCCTTTCCACACTTCATGCGAACAATGCCAACCAGGCGCTGGAAAGAATTCTCAGCTTCTTTGGTGAATCGTCCCAAAAACAAGTATTGCTAGATCTATCGTTACACCTAAAAACAATCATCTCCCAACGGCTGGTGATGGGAAAGGATGACAAGCGGCTGCCAGCAGTTGAGATTATGATGAATACGCCATTTATAACTGACCTGATTCACAATAATCGAATCGATGAAATACGTGAAGCAATGACCAACAACGAGACAGGATGTCGCACCTTTGACCAATCCCTTTTAGAACTTTACCACGGCAAAATGATTAGCAAAGAAGAAGCCTTGGCCAATGCAGATTCTCGCACCAATGTAGAAGTAGATATCCGGCTCCATGGAAAACCCGACGGATCCTCACTCGACGGTGTTGGCTTAGCATACGGCGAGGCTGAAAATCAGGGTAATGGCTTGGAAAGGTTTAAATAGATAACTGCGGCATAGGTTTTCCGTAGGGGTAATCTACGTCCACAACCGTTTGACTCCACATATACCTTTAAATCTTTCTATATGAATCAATTTAACGAATGAATTAGAAAGGTGAAGACTTCAACTTTATAAGCAATGGCTGTGCAAGTTGCCACAACGTGGCACTATTATGTGGTCAGCCCTACCAAAAAATGGGCCTAGTAAAACCCTATAAAAAAACCACTGGTATTGGCCTGCTTTGTCAGGCCAGTATAGTGATAAGGCTTCATTTATTGACTTTGCCGGCACTTCGATTTATTCAGCTTATAAATGCAAATTTGTAGTGTTTGGTGAGTGTTTTTCTATCTATGATATTTACTCGGGCGGTTTTTTATTTTCCAGAGTATGCTCCATAATATGACAAATAATTTCTAAACCAAGTTAGTTATGGAATCATCCCCTTCAAGGTTCATCGTCTATTAGAGTGTTTTTATGGATCCAATAACACAAGGCGTAGTCGGCGCAGCATTAGCACAAACCAAAGGTGAGACTACAACACTAGCTAAAGCTGGTGTGATTGGTGCACTGGCAGCTATGGCTCCCGATCTTGATGTATTAATACGATCGTCAACTGATCCATTACTGGTCCTGGAATACCATCGACAATTTACCCATTCATTGCTGTTTATTCCCTTTGGTGCACTGATTTGTTCACTAATTTTTTATCCGTTAATCGCAAACCGTTGGCAATTAAACTTTAAAGCTATTTATCTCTGGAGCTTTTTAGGGTTTGCTACCCACGGCTTACTGGATGGCTGCACTAGCTATGGCACACAGCTGTTGTGGCCCATCACAAATCATCGGTTTTCCTGGGATATCATCTCAGTAATCGACCCTCTATTCACTCTGCCCTTACTGTTGTTGATCCTACTAGGTTCAACACTTAAATCCCGACGTTATCTCTACGGAGCATTGATTTGGGGCACGCTCTACCTGAGCATCGGGGTGATTCAACATGAACGGGCACTGGACATCGGCCGCCAGCTAGCTGCTGAACGTGGGCACCAACTGCTGCGGCTTGAGGCCAAGCCCAGCTTTGCCAATATAGTGGTGTGGAAATTGGTCTATGAAACAGAACAACGATTTTATGTAGATGCGATCAAACCGGGATTATTCAAACAACGCATCTGGGCTGGAGACAGTGCTGATAAAATAAATGTGGCAGCACATTTTCCCTGGCTAGACCCGGTATCTCAGCAGGCTAGGGATATTAAGCGTTTTGGCTGGTTCTCGGCTGGCTACCTGGGGTTGGACCCTCAAGATGACAAGGGTATCGTCGACATCCGCTATTCACAGTTACCTCATCAAATTTCACCGCTGTGGGGCATCCAGCTCTCTAAAAGCAGGGATAATGGGCAGCATGTCAATTACTTTACTCGCCGTGAAAAACGTTCGGCTAACTTTGAGGCATTAATAGCAATGGTTTTAGAGTGACCGGCTAATCAAAGGAAATATCATTTGCTAGCCCACCCCCATGCAAGATAAACTTTCGCTCCGATAGGCTGTTAAAGCAACCCTGTTATTTGGCTTACTCCCTTTTGTTGAGGTTCCATTGGATAAGAAGTGGCTGCTTCTTTTAGTGCTGATACTAAACCACACACTGTTAAACAGTGTGATGGCAGCCGCGCACACCTCTGGTGGGGAACACGGTATTTATGAGCCCCCGCATATCCACCTTTCCTTTTCCGATAATGGCCACTCCTACACGGATGATTCGCCATCGAACCCTTTCGATCACGATAAAACATCCCATGTGCATGCTGCCTGCGACCCTAGTGCTTTGCCACTGCTAATTATTTCTCAAGCTGTTTATACACAAGACTACAATCCGACATCAAATCAGCTTGGCTATTTGGGGCTTACTTATAAACCGGCTGTCCCACCTCCCACTGTATAACTCCCGTTAAACCCTAACTATTTGTTTAATGTCGGCTAGCACCTGTTGTGCTTGTCGAACACTGGAGTTTATTGCATGAAATACTTTAAGTATTCTGGTTTGCGTGCTCGCAGGTCAGGGATGATGATGGCTAGTGCTTGTCTATTGATAATAATTGCTGCAAGTCAATCGGTAATGTCTCAAGAAGGCTCTCTTCGGGAAACACCATCTTCACAAGCTGAACCGAAAACCAGTATTGATCTCAACTGGGCGTTACAGCAAACCCTGCAAAAAAATGCAGCGTTAAAAACCTATCCCTATCACCTCAGGATTTCGGATGCAGAAATACTGCAAGCAGGACAACGCCCTCTCCCTACTTTGGGACTGAACATCGAGAATGTACTAGGTGGTGGAGACTACAGCGATACAGAGCAGGCTGAATTTACACTGACACTGGGTCAGACCATAGAGTTGGGCGGTAAGCGTGGGAGCCGAATAGCCGTTGCAACGGCCGCTATGCAGCAACAGCAGTCAGAATACGAGTTAACCCGGTTAGATGTACTGGCTGAAACTAGCCGTCGTTATTACCAGTTACTTCGTATCCAACTACTACAGCGCTGGATTGATAAACGTACTCAGTCTGAACAACAAGCACTGGATGTCATTCAACAGCGAGCCAGCGCTGGCGCAGCCAAACAGGCCGATGTTTCCAAAATGAAGCTTCGACTGTCACGCTCAAAAGCACAGGCGACCCAACTTGAGGGGCTACTAGCTCTTGCTAAAGGGGAATTAGCAGCCATGTGGTTGGAAAACCCAAATTTTGCCATGGCAATAGGTGACTTGCTCAGCTTACCACCTATTCCTGATACAACCCATATTCGCGAATCCGTTGCCAAGATAGTGGACAAATCACCACTATTTGTTCGCCAACAGGCCCTACATCGGTTGGCAGATGCAGAAGTCCAGCTTGCACGAGCTAATGGCCGGGTAAATCTGGATGTAGGGGTTGGAGTACGCCATCTGGAGAAAAGTGGTGATCAGGCACTGGTCTTTGACCTGTCTATGCCCATTCCTATCAGTAATCCAAACCGGGGGCGTATTGCTGTAGCTGAGGCAAACAGAGAACTTTCTTTTGAACAAATGGAGATCTCTCGTAATCAACTTCAGCTCTCCTTGCTCTCGATTCAGCAAACATTGAGGAACCACCATCAATATGCGGGGCTCACTGCCAGTGAACTACTTCCCCAGGCACGACAATTACTTGCCGATGTGGAAGCTGGCTATCGCCGAGGGCTCTACACGGTATTGCAATGGGTGGATGCTCAGGCAGAGCTGTTTGCCCTTGAGAGAGAGCTGATCGAGACCCATGCGTTGATGTATCAGCAATTACTGGAGCTGGAACGCATTACCGGCCAAACCTTTTCAGATACCCAACAAGGAAATGTCTTATGAAAACTTATTCCTTTTCACCCAGTGCCTTTTTAAATAATGCCTTCTCACTTAGCACAATGGTTGTCTTGTTGGGCATGTTCAGCCTTAACACCTATGCCTCAGGTGGCCATAGCGGGCACGACAATGACAATAACAAACACGAAAGTGAACACACGGAAGAAGCTAAAGGCCCCCATGGCGGAAAGTTACTCAGTGATAGTAATTTTTCCGTTGAGCTGAAAATTTTTGAAGTGGGGGTGCCACCGGAAATGCGACTGTATGCTTACGATCGTGGAAAGTTTTTAGCTCCTGGTGACTGGAAAGTTAACGTCACCCTTGATCGGTTAGGCGGTGACCAGGATCAGATTAAATTCAGCCCAGAACTGGATTACCAAGTGGGTGATCAGGATATTAAAGAACCACACTCCTATGATGTCACCATCAAGGCCAGCTACGAAAACCAAAACTATGAATGGCAATATGAAAGCCACGAAGGTCGCACTGTTATCAGTGACCGGCAGCTTGAGCTGGCAAGAGTAAAAACTGAATTAGCTGGACCCGCGACTCTTAACCTCAACGACACGTTGTTTGGTGTGATTGCCGCACCAGCAGACAGTGTTTACCGTATCAATGCACCCTATCCCGGAATGGTGGAAACGGTACATGTACAGGTGGGTGAGTCAGTTAAAAAAGGACAGCGCCTTCTTAGCCTGACCAACACCGACACCTTGCAACGCTACAGTGTTAAAAGCCCTGCCAATGGCGAAGTGACAGAACGTTTTGTCAATCAGGGTGATCAAGCAGAAGGCCGTGTCTTATTGGAAGTTGTCGATCTTTCTACTGTATGGGTGGAGATGTCTGCCTTTCCTGAAAGCATCGAAAATCTCACAGTGGGCCAACCGGTAACCGTTCGAGATTTACATCATCACAAATCTGCCACAAGCAGTATCAGTTATGTGGCACCACAGATGACCGGTGGCCATATCGCACGGACCCGTGCCGTGATTGATAATTCTGACGGCCACTGGCGTCCTGGTATGCATATAAAAGCGGATATTCAAATTGATAGTCGCCAAGTACCGTTGGCAATCAAAGCCTCGGCTCTACAAAGCTTCCGGGATATGCCAGTAGTTTTTGCCAAGTTCGGCAATACCTTCGAGGTACGGATGGTAGAACTGGGAGAAAACGGCAGTGAAGGTGAGAATGAAAGCAATGGTCACATGATCGAAGTGTTGGGTGGCTTAAAACCCGGTACAGAATATGTCACTGGCAACAGTTTTTTAATCAAAGCCGATATTCTTAAATCCGGCGCCAGTCACGATCACTAGGAGGTTCCATGATTGATTTATTAATCGCCTTCGCGGTGAAACGACGCTGGCTGATACTGACACTCACCCTGCTGATCACCGGCTATGGTGTTTACAATTTAACCCGGCTCAATGTGGATGCTGTGCCGGATATCACCAATATCCAGGTACAGATTAACAGTGAAGCTCCGGGATTTTCACCTCTGGAAATGGAACAGCGGGTCACCTACCTGGTTGAAAATGCCATGGCGGGTTTGCCCCGTCTGGACTATACCCGTTCACTATCTCGCTATGGCTTGTCCCAGGTAACCGTCATCTTTAAAGAAGGCACTGATATTTACTGGGCGCGTCAGCAAATCAGTGAGAGGCTGCAAACTGTTCGCAGTGAACTGCCTCCAGGTATAGAACCCGCATTGGGGCCCATTGCCAGTGGCCTCGGGGAGATTTTTACCTACGTTGTTCAATCTGAGGAGGGTGTGACCAAGGAAGATGGAACGGTTTACACTCCGGAGGATTTGCGTACGATCCAAGACTGGATTATCCGTCCACAACTGGTGAAAGTCCCCGGAATTACCGAGATCAACAGCGTCGGTGGCTTTGAAAGGGAATATCAGGTTGCCCCAATTCCAAATAAGCTCCTAGCATTTAGTATCACCATTGATGATGTTATCCGCGCCCTGAAACGCAATAACCTCAATGCCGGTGCCGGTTATATTGAGCGCAACGGCGAGCAGTGGCTGGTGCGGTCTCCGGGGCAGCTGGATAATCTGGAAGATATTGGCAATGTAGTCATCGCCAAACGCGATGATGCCCCAGTGCGAGTTAAGGATGTAGCAAAAGTGCTTTATGGCAAGGAACTGCGAACCGGCGCCGCCACCAAAGATGGTCGGGAAGTTGTTCTTGGCACTGCCTTTATGCTGTTGGGAGAAAACAGCCGCGTTGTCTCTCAAGCAGTCGCCAAACAGCTAACGGCTATTAGCCACAGCCTACCCAATGGAGTCTCCGCAGTACCACTCTATAATCGTACTACTCTGGTGGATAAAACCGTAGCCACGGTGCAGAAAAACCTGTTTGAAGGTGCCGTCTTAGTCATCGCCGTGCTGTTTGCACTGTTGGGTAATATTCGAGCGGCCTTTATTGTGGCGCTGGTTATTCCACTGAGTATGTTGTTTGCCATTACCGGCATGGTCAGTAACCGGGTATCAGGCAACCTGATGAGTCTGGGTGCCATTGATTTTGGACTAATTGTCGATGGTGCTGTGATCGTGGTAGAAAATGCGTTGTGCCGGCTCGGTCTAGCACAACAACGGCTTGGCAGGCTTCTTACTCTTGATGAGCGTTTAGAGGAAGTCATGACAGGTACCAAAGAGGTATTCAGACCCGCTGTATTTGGTGTGTTTATTATCATGCTGGTTTATGTACCAATCTTTGCTCTCAGTGGAGTGGAAGGAAAAATGTTCCACCCCATGGCCTTTACGGTCGTTGCGGCCCTGTTAGGCGCACTAATTTTCTCTGTCACCTTTGTTCCTGCGGCTGTAGCTATTTTGGTTCGCGGTAAAGTCCACGAACAGGAAAACCGGTTAATGGCAAAGTTACGACAGTGGTATACGCCGTTGCTAAACTTATCGTTAAAACAACCCATTATTTTGGTCAGTATCGCAGTGATCTTAGTTATAGCCAGTGCGTTACAAGCCAGCCGTTTGGGTACCGAGTTTTTGCCACAATTGGATGAACATGATATTGCTCTTCATGCACTGCGTATTCCCGGCACCAGCCTGGAGCAGGCCATCGATATGCAGCAACAGCTGGAAACAGTCATCAGTGAATTCGGCGAAGTGCAGCATGTATTTGCCAAGATCGGCACACCAGAAGTGGCTACAGACCCCATGCCTCCAAATGTGGCGGATACGTTTTTGATCCTAAAACCCCAAGACCAGTGGCCCAATCCCAGCAAGAGCAAGGAAACATTTTTGGCAGAATTGCGGACTGCAGTAGAAGCGGTACCTGGTAATAAATATGAGTTTACGCAACCTATTGAGATGCGCTTTAACGAGTTAATTGCCGGTGTTCGTACCGATGTAGCTGTTCGTATTTATGGGGACGAGTTGGACACCTTGGCAGATGCTGGGGAACAAGCCAGCGCCTTGTTAGCTACTGTCCCTGGGGCGAAAGATGTTCGTGTTGAGCAAACGACAGGGTTACCCATGATCTCTGTGGAACCACAAAGGGATCACCTGGCTCTGTTAGGGCTGACTGTCGCCGACTTGCAAGAAACCCTGAAAACCGCCATTGGCGGTAGCCAGGCAGGATTAATCTACGAAGGTGACAGGCGCTTTAAATTACTGGTTCGGCTGGATGAGGGCCTACGTCAAAACCCGGATGTCTTGGCTAAACTGCCTATCATATTGCCAGAGAATGCCAGCCCCGATCTCGCCTATGTTCCCTTAGGTGAGGTGGCGACCATCAAGGAGCTAGTAGGGCCCAATCAGATCAATCGCGAAAGCGGTAAACGCAATGTAGTGGTGACGGCCAATGTGGAAGACCGGGATCTCGGCTCTTTTATCAAAGAAACCCAACAACTCATGCGCGATCAACTGACATTGCCCAGCGGCTACTGGCTCGACTATGGCGGTACCTTCAAGCAGCTACAGTCGGCAAGTAAACGATTGATGCTGGTGGTGCCGCTGACGCTACTACTGATATTGGGTCTGCTCTACAGTGCCTTTGGCTCAATCCGCGATGCCCTTATCGTCTTCAGCGGGGTACCGCTAGCATTAACTGGCGGGGTACTGGCACTCACATTCAGGGATATGCCACTGTCAATTTCCGCTGGAGTTGGTTTTATTGCGCTGTCTGGTGTTGCCGTACTTAACGGAGTAGTACTGATGTCGTTTATCCGTGAGTTACGTGAGCAAGGGAAACCTTTGTTGGAATCGATCCGTGAAGGTGCCAGCCAACGTTTGCGCCCGGTACTCATGACAGCATTAGTGGCCAGCTTAGGCTTTATTCCCATGGCTTTTAATGTAGGAACTGGCGCAGAGGTGCAACGGCCACTAGCCACCGTTGTTATTGGTGGCATTGTGTCATCGACACTACTCACACTAGTAGTATTACCAGCGCTGTATCAGCTAACATACAAGTTTGGCCATAATCATATAAGAATGTAATTTTTTAATAAAAATTCTAAACTACGAAGATAAAAAACCACCCATTGGGTGGTTTTTTATTGATAATAGATTTTTAGTTAATTAAGACAGTTCTTGTATAAGCCCTTCCAAACATATCAATGCTTCTTTTCTTTTATCTGTTAACACTTCGGAAAAACTTAAACGTAAGTAATTTTTATATTTATTTTTAGGGCTAAGCTTTTGTGGGCTAAATAAAGGGCCCGGCGTTATGGTAATCCCTTTATCCTGAGCCTTTTCATAAAGTTTTATGGTATCAATCGTAGCTGGTAACTCTGCCCACAAAGTCAGTCCACCCTTAGGGGCAGAGCAGCTTTGTACCGATAACAAATGATTTTTTATAGCCTCCTGCCACTGCATGGATTGAATCTCTAACTCCCTACGTTTCTTTTTAATATATCGTTCATAGCAACCCTGTTCGAGATACAGTGCCAACCCTTTCTGTAAGGTAATGCCTACAGAAATTGAAGTTACAATTTTTAGCCGTTTTACTTTTTGAATAAATTTTCCCGGCAAAATCCACCCCAATCTCAGGTCCCGAGAGAGCGTTTTGGAAAAAGAAGAACAAAGAATAACGGTGCCTGATGTATCGAAAAAATAAATGCTACGAGGCTTGTTTAGGCCAAAATATAAATCGCTATAAACATCATCTTCGATAATAGTTATCTGTTTTTTAATACAACAATCAAGCAACTGTATTTTTGCATCATCGGGCATACATGCCCCAGTGGGTGTTGAATAATTGGGCGCAACAATAAGAGCCTTAATATTCCATTGATTTACAGCCTGTTGAAATGCCTCAACATCAATACCTGTAGAAGGTGAGCTAGGCATTTCGATGACCTTTCGATTTAGCGCTTCCAACAATTGAATTGCACCATAAAAACCCGGTGACTCTATCGCCACAATATCACCCGGCTCTGTAGATGACATCAAAGCTAATAATAATGAGTGCTGGCAACCATGGGTGATCACAAGGTCACCCTCAGAGACCTCTCGCTTGGAATGACGTACCCGGCTAGCAATTTGTTGCCGTAATCTAAAATCACCTAAGGGTTCATCGTAATAATGCTGCTCAGTTTCTGTTTCCCTTCTCTGTGCCCGGGACAGATATTGTCTCAATTCTGAATTACCTTCCTGTTGATCCACTTTAGGCAGCAAATCAAAAGACGCTGCCTTTTCCATGATATCGACAATAATTTGGCTAGTTGAAACCAGAGCCGGCCTTATCACAGGTCGGCTCTTCTCAGGGCGCTTTAACTTAAAATAACCATGTTTTTGCGGGCAAACAAAAAAGCCAGATTTGGGCCTGGATTCAATCAGCCCTATTGCTTCCAACTGACTATAAGCAGTAACAACGGTTGTTTTTGATACCTTCTGTATACGCGAAAGCGACCGGATAGATGGCATTTTAGTACCGGGAGGAAAAGCACCTTCTTTGATTTCCCGGGAAAATTGATCCACCAATTTCTGGTACTGATATTCACTCATAGCGTTTATTTTCCATTAAGCACGACGATATGCACCAGCAAACTGTACCTTAAAAAATTATATTTCTGTATCTGTACACCTAAAAAATAATAGACTAGAGTTGACAAACACTGGTATTGGAGCACCCCAATGACAACAGAGAAAGAACCAGACAACATTGAATATGATGCCCACCCCGTCTTTAAAACAGTTGAAGAAGAACCCAATAAGAAGAACTTGAGCTTTCTAGAAATTATTTCCCAAGCTTTCTGCCTTCTCTTTCAATTGCAACGAGGCAAAGGGCTTAAGCGCGCCACAGATTTACTCGAAGACAACCCCAAATCTATTATTTTGGCCGGGATAATCTCGATGATTATCTTTTTCTTGTTTTGCTTTACTGCTTCTCAACTGGCAATCAAATATTTGACCCCATAAAATAAAAATAATTTTTTACTATAAAAGATACAAGTAAGGCCTGCACCACCATATGACGATGGGTGGGAATGGTAGGAGACACCCCCCCTAAGACGCTAAAACCTCCAAGAGAATACTTAATCATTCCCTTGGAGATTTTTAATATGCCTACTAATTTTTGCAAACTGGTTGCGCTAGAACAAAACATGCCTTTTACTTTCTAACTAAGCTGAAATAAAAGGGCTTAGAGGTTCTATGGGCAATACTAATAACCAAATATCATCACAGCCGGAGAAAATCATTGATCCACGATTCAACAAAGCGTTGGAACAAGTGGATCGTGGGGCCTTTGTAAACAGTGAACAAGAGGGGCTAGTGGTTGGCCGGAGTATTCCATCAGCTAAGACTCTTCAACATATTTTTAGCGTACTGCAACTTCCACCCAACCCCAAAGTGCTTCAAATTGGTATTGGTGTAGGGTATACCAGCGCCGTATTGTCCCATGTAGCAACTCAGGTCATAGGTATAGAAAAGTCTGCCTCCCTGGTAGACGCCGCTATAGAAAACCTGAGCAGCCTGAATATCAGAAACGTTGTTATCCACCATGGTGAAGGGGGCGAAGGCTCTTCTCAGTTCGCTCCGTTCGATATTATTGT
>JAJFKD010000086.1 GCA_021773405.1 Porticoccus sp. | reverse complement strand
CCCTTTCCTTTATTCTGTTAGATATTGATTTCTTCAAACAGTACAACGACACCTATGGTCATACTGCGGGTGATGACTGCCTTAGATCTGTAGCTCGGGTTTTACAACACAGTTTATTACGCAGCAGTGACATGGCTACTCGCTATGGTGGTGAAGAATTCGGCCTTTTATTGCCGAATACAACTCTTGAAGGTGCCTTTGAGGTCGCAGAACGAATACGTTCAGCAATAGAAAGGCATAATATTCCACACGATACAAATCAGGCCGCCGCACATGTCACCCTAAGTGATGGGATTGCTTGCTTAACGCCATCATCAGAAATTAACCCTTCGGAACTGGTCGCATTAGCTGATGAAGCATTATACAAAGCTAAATCACAAGGACGTAATCAAAGTACGTCCGTAAATACCGTGGTTAATTCTGATGAAAAATAAATTATCCCCCTAAGTAATACATCGCTAGAGTTTTAACTGTTTGTTCACTCCACTGAATCACGTAGAATTCCATTTCTTTACGAATACATAAGTGCCTCTCGCCATGACCTCAGCGGTTACATCGACGGAACAACACACCCCAATGATGCAGCAATATCTTCGCATCAAGGCACAACACCCCAATGAGCTGGTGTTTTACCGGATGGGTGACTTCTACGAGTTGTTCTTTGACGACGCAAAAAAAGCTGCCCAGCTGATGGATGTAACACTGACAGCAAGAGGTAAGTCTGCTGGAAATCCGATACCCATGGCGGGCATTCCTTACCATGCTGCTGAAGGCTATTTAGCCAAGTTAGTAAAACTTGGTGTATCCGTTGCTATATGTGAGCAAATTGGTGACCCAGCTACCAGTAAAGGGCCAGTGGAACGTGAAGTCGTTCGAGTCGTTACTCCTGGCACTATCAGTGATGAAGCTCTTCTCGATGAAAGACGAGACAACCTACTCATAGCTGTTACTTACGGTAATAATTCTTCTGGTAACACTTCATCTAAAAACACCTCTTCTAAAAATAGGTCATCAAGTCAAAATTTATCAGATATTACGACCTTCGGTATCGCCACACTAGATATCGGTAGTGGTCGTTTTTTAGTACTGG
Organism: Porticoccus sp.; assembly: GCA_021773405.1. Taxonomy (GTDB): domain Bacteria; phylum Pseudomonadota; class Gammaproteobacteria; order Pseudomonadales; family Porticoccaceae; genus Porticoccus. The sequence goes on along the minus strand of JAJFKD010000086.1, from coordinate 4,278 downwards.
AAGTAGTGGGTACCGAAAGCCTACAAAGTGAGTTACAACGCCTTAACCCTGCCGAATTACTTGTCAGTGAAGATTTCCCCGCTCCTGAAATTATTGAAACCTACAAAGGTGTTCGTCAAAGACAGCCCTGGGAATTCGAACAAGATACTGCCCTTCGCCACTTAACTGACCAGTTTGGCACCAAAGACCTTAATGGTTTTGGCTGCGATCATTTACCACTTGCCCTCTCGGCTGCTGGCTGCCTGCTGCAATATGCACGTGAAACCCAACGTACTGCTTTGCCTCATATTCGCTCTATTAGCCATGAAAACCGCGATGACAGCGTTATCTTGGATGCAGCTACCCGGCGCAATTTAGAACTGGATACCAATTTAAACGGCGGCCAGGAGAATACCTTACTGTCTGTATTGGATAACACCTCAACCGCCATGGGAAGCCGGCTGTTATGCCGCTGGATTAATCGGCCATTGCGCAATTTGGATACACTACAAGGACGACAACAAGCTGTCGCCGAATTACGCCTTAACTATTGTTATGAAACACTCACCGATGAATTAAAGAACATTGGCGACATGGAGAGAATCCTCGGCCGTGTAGCATTACGATCTGCCCGCCCCCGAGATTTGACCCGATTAAGACAATCGCTAGCTGCCTTGCCTGTCATTCAATCCATTCTCTCAGGCTCAGATTCTTCACACATTCGGCAACTATTAATCAATGCCTCTGAGTTTCCCGAAACTGTCGACTTACTCAATCGCGCAGTGATTGATAATCCACCTGTTGTTATTCGAGATGGCGGTGTTATTGCTGAAGGCTATGATGCAGAACTGGATGAGTTAAGAGATATCAGCAGTAATGCCGGACAGTTTTTGATCGATCTGGAAGAACGAGAAAAACAAAATACAGGTATCAGCACCTTAAAAGTTGGCTACAACCGTGTACACGGTTACTACATTGAAATATCACGGGCACAGTCTGACCAACCACCGGCAGAATACATTCGACGTCAAACACTTAAAAATGCTGAACGATTTATCACTCCTGAGCTGAAAGAATTTGAGGGCAAAGCCCTAAGTGCCAAAAGCCGTGCACTCACCAGAGAAAAAGCTCTTTACGAAGCATTAGTAGAAACCCTGAATGAACAACTGTTGCCACTGCAACAATGTGCGGCGGCCATTTCTGAATTGGATGTGCTGACAAACTTGGCAGAACGAGCCGACAGTCTTAATCTCATGCCCGTAGAGTTAGTTGAGAAACCTGGCATTGTTGTCACTGCCGGGCGACACCCTGTGGTGGAACAAGTACTCGATACACCCTTTGTTGCAAATGATCTCAAATTGGATGAACAGCGTCGTATGCTAGTGATTACCGGACCAAACATGGGCGGTAAATCTACCTATATGCGACAAGCGGCACTGATTGTTTTATTAGCCCATATAGGTAGCTGTGTACCTGTACAAAATGCTTCTATTGGCCTAGTTGATCGAATTTTCACCCGTATTGGTTCATCAGATGATTTAGCTGGTGGCCGCTCTACCTTTATGGTTGAAATGACTGAAACTGCCAACATTCTTCACAATGCCACCGAACGTAGCTTGGTATTAATGGATGAGGTAGGCAGAGGCACCAGCACCTTTGATGGCTTGTCGTTGGCATGGGCCTGCGCCGTTCAGCTTGCTGAAAAAGTAAAAGCTTTTACCCTATTTGCCACCCACTATTTTGAGCTGACCAGCTTACCCGATAAAACACAGGGTGTTGCCAACGTCCATTTGGATGCCACTGAATATAACGATGACATCGTTTTTTTGCACACCATCCAGGAAGGCCCAGCCAGTCAAAGCTATGGGATTCAAGTGGCAAAACTGGCAGGTATTCCCTCTGAAGTCATCGCCCTGGCACGGAAAGAATTAGCTAGTTTGGAAGCCGGCGCTCACCCAACGGTGAAACCTTCAACTGCACCAAACACTCAGACCATATCAAACCCCACGCCGGTACAAAGCGAACTGTTTAATGACCCGATAGGCTCTCAGCTTTTAGATGCTGTATCGGGTATTGAACCCGACGAACTTTCACCTCGAGAAGCACTGGAACAGCTCTACGCCCTGAAAAAGCTCTGTACTAAACCTTAGCTTGATGAAAAATAAATAAATATTCGGCTGTTATGGTTTAAATACAGGAAGTGATTTCTGTATAATGCGCCGCTGTTGAAACACCAGCTTTACGGAGAACACGAATGACCTTCATCGTCGGCGAGAACTGCATCAAGTGCAAATACACAGATTGTGTGGAAGTTTGCCCGGTTGATTGCTTTTACGAAGGCCCCAATTTCCTGGTAATTCACCCGGATGAGTGTATTGACTGCGCACTCTGTGAACCAGAATGTCCTGCAGAAGCTATTTTTTCTGAGGACGAACTGCCTGAAGATCAACAAGTCTATTTGGAGCTAAACACCGAACTAGCTGAAGTATGGCCAAATATTACTGAGAAAAAAGATCCACTTCCCGAAGCTGAAGAGTGGGATGGTGCACCGGATAAATTACAACATCTGGAGCGTTAAGATCCAAAGCGGCTTGTTTTGGCCATCTAGAAAATATTAAGTACAAAATAAAAAGGCAGTTGCTACAAAGCAACTGCCTTTTTTTATCTTTATTTAATTCACTGCAGGCTGTAGGCCGTTACTGGCCCAGACACTCAAAACAATTTAAATACATACCCCTGGGATCATTGAATTGCGCCATAACCTCAATCTTTTTGCTAATGCCATAAAAGTGCGAAACCAAACTACTGGGCAACCAATTCTTTGGTACAGCGGACACTAAAGCACCCACCCGCCCATTGGCAATTTCTTGCAGCAACTGCTCACGGAAATCCAAGGGGCGGCGCACCTCTTCAACATCGTATACGTCCAGTTCAGCTAACTCTGCCGCAGACTCAACGGCTTGTTTTAAACCGCCCAACTCGTCAACCAACCCCAACTCTAGTGCCTTAGCGCCAGTCCACACCCGCCCTTGGGCCACTTGGTGGACCTGATCTGTTGTACTCTCTCTCGCCTCAGACACTATCGTTAATAAACGGTCATAAACATGGTCAACACCAGCCTGAACGACCTGCTGTGCTTGAGGAGACATAGGACGGTTCAACTGGTAAAAATCAGACAATGCTGTGGTACCCACACCATCATTTTGAATACCCAACGCATCGAGACTGTCTTCAAAGGTTGGAATAATGCCAAACACACCAATAGAACCCGTAATCGTTGTTGGGCTGGCTAAAATTTCATCTGCACCCATGGCAATCCAGTAACCACCTGATGCGGCAACAGATCCCATAGAAACAACGACCGGTTTACCCTGTTGCTTGGTCAAGAGTATTTCCTGTCGTATTACCTCAGAGGCAAAAGCACTGCCTCCAGGGCTGTCTACACGAAGTACAACGGCTTTAATCTGATCGTCTTCGCGAGCTTGTATAAATAATTCAGAAAGCGTGTCACTACCCACTGTTCCGGCGGGTTGTTCACCATCAAAAATAGCGCCTTTCGCAACGATAAGACCAACCTTATTACCCATCGGCTCCGTTTGAAGAGATTCCAAACGACGTTCATGGTTCAGATAACGGCCCATATCAATCGCGTTATAGTCGCCCTCTTCACCAATACCCGCTAATTGCTGTAACCGCGCCATCATCTGTGGGCGAGTTGAAAGTTTATCGACCAAACCGGCAGATAACGCCAATGCTGCAGTGTCGCCATTATGAGCTGCCAATTTGCTACCCAGGTTGTTGGCATAATCATTAATCGCATCAGCCGGTAAATCACGGAGTGCTTCAACCCTACTGGTGTAGACTGACCACAATGCATTCAACCATTCAGTAGTATGCTCCCGAGATGCTTCTGACATGTTGGATCGGGTAAAAGGCTCAATCGCATCTTTATAGGTTCCCACTCGAAAAATATTGAGATGAATACGTAGTTTATCAAGCATTTCTTTTAAGTAGCTGGGGTAACTACCATAACCAGTGAGCAGTACAGTACCCATGGGATTTAAATGAATTTCATCGGCATAGCTGGCCAAGTAATACTGTTCTTGTGTGTAATTATCTCCAACAGCAACAATAGTTTTGCCACTGGTTTTAAATCTAGCTAAGGCATCACCGATATCTTCCAATTTGCTAATACCACCGCCAATCAGAAAATCTAGTTCCATAACCAAGCTGGTAATTCGCTCATCTTCAGCAGCTCGATCAATAGCCTCGATCAAATCATGGGTCAGTGTTTCCGCA
>JAJFKD010000085.1 GCA_021773405.1 Porticoccus sp. | reverse complement strand
TACCAAGGCCTACACCACCCGTGTTGGCTCCGGACCATTCCCTACAGAGCTTTTTTGCGATGTAGGACAGCACTTGGGTGAAAAAGGGCATGAATTTGGTGCCACCACAGGCCGTGAGCGTCGTTGTGGTTGGTTTGATGCTATCGCTTTGAAGCAGGCTATTCGGATTAATTCTGTTTCTGGAATTTGTCTTACCAAACTGGATGTACTTGATGGACTTGAAGCCATTAAACTTTGTGTTGGCTATACCGATGCTAATGGTAATGATGCGGGTATTCCTAGCCATGCAGATGATTATGAAGGCTTGGTGCCAGTCTACGAAGAGATGCCGGGTTGGTCAGAATCAACGGTAGGTGCCAAGTCTTTGAATGACCTTCCTGACAATGCGCGTGCATATATTGCACGAATTGAAGAAATTTTAATGACACCTGTCGATATTATTTCAACGGGTCCAGATCGTGTTGAAACGATTGTTTTACGCCATCCTTTTGCTTAGAAAAAAACGATCAGGATAAGTATATAAAAGTATATTGCATCATAGATTTATATACTTTTCCTGACACCCTTTCTCACTAAAAAATTCTTTTTTTAGCGCTTCTAATTTTTTTATTTTTTAATCACTTGTTTCGCCTTAATTACCATTAAATCCAGAAAACACATTTGCGTTTTCTGAATATCACTTCTACAGTTTTTATCGTTAAACGGTGTAAATAAAAACAATACTCAGGTCGATGTACTGTTCGGTTAGAGAGATCGAATGGGTGGCCTCCGAAACATCGGAGCTAATATGTCAGGGCTATTGAGGGGTAAATTACCGTTCTTGTATCGGTCTGTTCAGAGTGATCTGAGCAACATTTTTTCTATTCAATTATCTTTCATTCAAGTGCTTTTCATTAAATCGTCTTCCACCAAATTGGCAGGGGAGCGCTGATGGAAACGACACACACTGGAGAGCTTTGGCCTTTAGTTGTCTATTTTGGCATGGTGATTATGTTGGTCTTGACCATGCTGGGGCTTTCCTGGCTGTTAGGTCAACGGCGAATGGATCACGCAACGGGCGACACCTTTGAGTCGGGTATTGTCTCCGTTGGTAGTTCACAGGTTCGTATCTCAGTAGAGTTTTATTTGATTGCTATCTTTTTTGTCATCTTCGATCTTGAAACTGTCTTTATTTTTGCCTGGGCCATCGCTTTTTTTGAATTGGGCTGGTCGGGGTATTTCGCCATTATGGTATTTGTCGTCATTCTAGTGATAGCCCTTGTTTACGAATGGCGCTCCGGTGCCTTGGACTGGGGTGTTAAAACCCGTACAGGACTGGAGACTGATAAATGAAGTGGAGTCTAACTCGGCCTGATGAGGTTATTGCCAGCACTGCTAATACAAGTGGTTTGAATGACGATGGCGCAGTTGTTAGTAATGACCCGATAGAAGATCACGTTCGCCGTAATGTGTGTTTTGCCAAGCTGGAAGACCTGATTGCCTGGGGCCGCGGTCATTCCCTTTGGCCATTTAATTTTGGGTTGTCTTGCTGTTACGTGGAAATGGCAACGTCATTTACCAGTCGTCATGACATCGCACGTTTTGGTTCTGAAGTTATTCGTGCCACCCCAAGGCAGGCAGATCTAATGGTTATTTCTGGAACCTGCTTTTTAAAAATGGCCCCTGTGGTCCAGCGCCTTTATGAACAATTATTGGAACCGCGGTGGATTATCTCCATGGGTTCTTGCGCTAATTCTGGGGGTATGTATGACATTTACTCTGTAGTCCAAGGGGTGGATAAATTTATACCGGTAGATGTATATGTTCCGGGTTGCCCGCCAAGACCTGAAGCATTAATGCAAGGGTTGGTTATGTTGCAAGAGGCCGTGGGTAAAGAGCGTCGTCCACTCAGCTGGACAGTAGGCGACCAGACTGTGGTCAAACCTGCGCCCATTAGCCAGCGTGATTTATTAACGGAAGAAAGAATGAAAGCCACAGAATTACGAGACCCCAAGGACGTGTGATTTATATAAAAAAGGATGTGTGATCAGGCATTTTTAAATTAGTAATTTTTTAGGAAATAAATAAGAAGAAAATACAGTAAAAAAGCGAATATAAAAAAATAAACTGGGATTAGATGTATGCAAGCAACTGAAACCCTGCAACAAACAGGCATTATCGCCGAACTGTATGAGCGGTTCGGTGAGGACTGTTTTAAGGTTCAGGCTTGCGCTGACGGTATCGCTACCCTGTGGGTAGATAAAGACAAATTTCAATATGTTCTCCGGTATTTAAAGCCTAAATTCCCCATGCTTCACGACCTGTTTGGTATTGATGAGCGGCTAAGGGTAAACCGGGACGAACAGCCGGTGTCAGATTTTACCGTGGTTTATCACCTGCTGTCTTTTAACCGTAATGAAGATGTTCGAATCAAAGTAGGGTTAGTCGAGCCTGATGTTCAGGTGCCTACCATTGTCGATATTTGGCCTAATGCCAATTGGTATGAGCGTGAAGTTTGGGACATGTTCGGTATCGATTTCAGTGGCCATCCCAACCTCTATCGTATTTTGATGCCGCCTACGTGGGAAGGGCATCCACTTCGCAAAGATCATCCGGCCAGGGCTACTGAAATGGAGCCGTTTAGTCTGGATCAGCACAGACAGGATAAAGAACAAGAAGCATTGAGGTTCCGCCCGGAACAATGGGGAATGGAACAAAAAACCGATGATACTGAATTCATGTTCCTTAACCTGGGACCCAATCACCCCAGTGTTCATGGAGTATTCCGCATAGCATTGCAACTCGATGGCGAAATCGTTGTAGATGCTGTTCCTGATATTGGTTACCACCACCGTGGTGCGGAAAAAATGGGTGAGCGCCAGACTTGGCATAGCTACATTCCTTATACCGACCGTATCGACTATTTGGGCGGGGTCATGAATAACCTTGCCTATGTGATGTCTGTTGAAAAGCTGGCCGGCATTGAGGTGCCTGATCGCGCCAAAGTCATACGAATTATGATGGCTGAGCTTTTTCGCATCTCCAGTCATTTAGTTTTTTACGGCACGTTTGTTCAAGATGTTGGCCAAATGTCTCCCGTGTTTTACATGTTTGCAGACCGTGAACGTTTGTTTGGCATTGTTGAAGCTATTACCGGCGGGCGGATGCACCCAGCATGGTTCCGTGTGGGGGGGGTTGCCCAGGACTTGCCCATCGGTTGGGAAAAAATGGTACGTGATTTTATTGATGCCATGCCTGCTCGTTTAGACCACTACGACAAGATGGCGATGCAGAACAAAATTTTGCAAAAGCGTGCCATGGGTATTGGGAGTTATAGCCAGGAAGAGGCCATTGAATGGGGTGTTACAGGGCCAGGGCTGAGAGCTACGGGCATGGATTGGGATCTACGCAGGGATCGCCCTTACGGTGGTTATGATCAGTTTGATTTTGAAGTACCTGTGGCCAATAACGGCGATTGCTATGACCGTGCCGTTGTACGTATTGAAGAGATTCGTCAAAGTCTTCGAATTATCAGGCAATGCCTGGATAACATGCCTGAAGGCCCCTACAAAAGTGACCACCGATTAACAACACCTCCGCCTAAAGAGAGGACCATGCAAGATATTGAAACGTTGATTCATCATTTTCTCAATGTCAGCTGGGGGCCTGTGGTGCCAGCGGGTGAAGCGACTCAATTAATTGAGGCGACAAAAGGCCACAACAGTTATCACCTGGTGAGTGACGGCGGGACTATGTCTTACCGAACCAGAATCAGGACACCTTCTTTTGCGCATCTACAACAGATACCTCTAATAAGTAACGGGTTAATGATCGCCGATTTGATCGCAATTATTGCCAGTATTGATTTTGTTATGGCGGATGTAGACCGATGAGTGAGCAGCAACTGATTCAGTCTGATATCGCGCTGTCTGCGGAAGAAATTCAGCAGATAGATGCAGAGCTGGCCCATATGCCCCAGAAATCTGGTGCTGCTATTGATGCTTTGAAAATAGTTCAGCGTCAGCGGGGTTGGATTTCTGATGAATCCTTAATGGCTATTGCCCGTTATCTGGATATGTCCCCGGAAGCCCTTGAAGGCGTGGCAACATTTTATAACTTAATTTATCGGCAACCCGTTGGTAACAAGGTGGTGTTGTTTTGCGACAGTGTGAGTTGCTGGATTTGTGGTTGTGATGGAGTAAAGCAAAAAATCTCTGAAAAGCTGGGCGTGGATTATGGTGAAACCACAGCAGATAACCAGTACACCTTGATCCCCGTGCCTTGCCTGGGAGCCTGTGATAAAGCGCCGGTGATGATGGTGGGAGATGACCTTCATACCAATTTGAATAACGAAAAGATTGATCAGATATTTTCTGGCCAAGTATCCACAACTGCATCCACAACTGAATCTACAGCTGAATCTACAACTACAAGTGAAGAGGAGGGTTCTTGATGAATAATTCACTGATAGAAAACTCCACGACTGAAAACCCTCTGATAGAAAAAGTTCTTACTCGGAATATTGGTCCAGATCTTAAGCCAACTGATATGACAGCATACGAGGCCAACGGTGGATACCGAGCTCTCCATAAAGTGATGTCAGGGATGTCATCTGAAGACTGCTTGGAAGTGATTAAAGCATCCAACCTTCGAGGTCGTGGTGGTGCAGGTTTCCCCACTGGGATGAAGTGGAGCTTTGTTCCCATGGGTGATAAATGCAGCCCCGGCCATAAGTATCTGGTGTGTAATGCCGATGAAATGGAGCCGGGAACATTTAAAGATCGACTGTTGATGGAGTGCGACCCCCACCAATTAATTGAAGGCATGATATTAGCGGCCTACACCATTGAGGCTGACCGCTCCTATATCTTTATCCGCGGTGAATATGTGGTTGCCATTGAACGCCTCGAACAAGCACTGGCTGACTGTTATAAAAAAGGCTACTTGGGTGAAAATATTTTAGGCAGTGGTTATGACTTGGAAATGCATGTTCACACCAGTGCCGGTCGTTATATTTGTGGCGAAGAGACTGCATTAATTAATGCCTTAGAGGGTAAACGTGCGAACCCTCGAGCCAAACCACCTTTCCCCCAAGTCAGTGGATTATGGGGGCGGCCAACCATCGTCAATAACGTCGAAACCCTGTGCAACATTTCCCACATTATCGACAAAGGCCCCGAGTGGTTTCAGTCATTGGGCCTTGGTGAAGACGCTGGTACCAAACTCTATGGTGCCAGCGGCCATGTGAAAACCCCTGGATGTTGGGAGCTGCCCATAGGAACGCCTGTTCGTGAAATTCTTGAAAAGCATGCCGGAGGTATGGCGGATGGTAGAAAACTTAAAGGGTTCCTACCGGGTGGCGGTTCAACGGATTTCTTGGTTGAAGAACATTTAGACCTTCCCATGGACTACGGGTCTATTGGTGCAGCTGGTAGTCGCATGGGAACTGGCACCATGATCATTCTGGATAATCAAACTTGCCCCATTGGCATGGTGCTGAACCTAATCCGTTTCTTTGCTCATGAGTCTTGTGGCTTCTGTACCCCTTGTCGGGAAGGTCTGCCTTGGACTCGTCAGGTATTGGAGGATATCGAAGCAGGACATGGTCGCAAAGAAGATTTGGACACCTTGTTACGGCAAGTTAAATACATTGGTGCCATCGGAAATACTCACTGTGCATTAGCTCCCGGAGCAATGGAGCCTTTACAAAGTGCATTGAAATATTTTCAGAGTGATTTTGAGGCCCACGTTGAGCAGGGGTGTTGCCCTTATTCTCGACCCTTGGAAAATCAGAGAGGGGAGAGCACCTGATGCCGACTATCTATATTGATGGAACAGCCTACGAAGTAGAGGAAGGCAAAAACTTACTCGAAGCCTGTCTTAACCTGGGATTGGATTTACCCTATTTCTGTTGGCACCCCTCTATGGGTTCCATCGGCTCCTGTCGCCAATGTGCCATGGTGCAGTATCAAAATGAAGAGGATACACGTGGTCGTATTGTCATGGGCTGTATGACCCCTGTCACTGACGGTGCAAGGTTATCTTTACAAGGTGACACTGCCAGTGAATTCAGAGAGTCAGTGATCGAATCACTGATGTTGAATCACCCCCACGATTGTCCTGTCTGTGCAGAGGGTGGCGAGTGCCACTTACAGGATATGACGGTCATGGTTGGTCACCGCGACAGAAATTATCGCGGTAAAAAGAACACCCACCGTAACCAGTATTTGGGGCCACTGATTAATCACGAAATGAACCGCTGTATCAGCTGTTATCGCTGTGTGCGCTTTTATCGCGATTATGCAGGTGGTACAGATTTGGCTGCCTTGGCGTCCCACGACCATGTCTATTTTGGTCGCCATCAAGACGGTGTACTTCAAAGTGAATTTGCCGGAAATTTAGTGGAAGTTTGCCCTACAGGTGTATTTACCGACAAACCATTGGTCGACGATTACAGCCGCAAGTGGGACTTACAGTCAGCACCTTCCATTTGTGTAGGCTGCGCTGTTGGCTGTAATACGTCGCCGGGCGAACGCTATGGCAGATTAAAGCGTATTCAAAATCGCTATAACCAACAGGTCAACGGTTACTTTTTATGCGACCGTGGTCGTTTTGGCGCTGATTTTGTTAATAGCGAATCCAGGCTTAATTTTGCCGGGGTTCGGCAGGAAGACGGAAGCGATAAAGGAAGCTATAAGGCGATAAGAGCAGATGATGCTCTGAGTGAAGTAGCTGGTCTATGCCAGCAAGGAACAGTTGCTGGTATTGGTTCTCCTCGTGCATCCGTAGAAGCAAATTATTTATTGCGCCGGTTTGTCGGCACTAAGCATTTTTCAAATGGAATGAGTGACGTTGAAAGCGCGTTGGTTAACCAGATTCTTGAAACACTTAAAAATACCCGAGCCATTAGCCCCTCCATACACCAAATTGAATCGGCTGATGCTGTACTGATCCTTGGTGAAGATGTGAGTAATACGGCTCCTCGGTTGGCTTTGGCACTACGAGAAGCTGCACGAAATAAAGGTCGTGAATTGGCAGCTGAGATGCGTCTTGAGCCTTGGATGGATGCGGCTATTAAAAACTTGGCCCAAGATCAATACAGTCCAATATTTATTGCCGGTGTTCATGAGAACCGACTTAACGACATCGCCGAAGCAGGTGTGTCATTGGCACCAGATGACATTGCTCGATTGGGCTTTGCCATAGCGGCAGAAATTTCCGGCGGGCGTGCTATAGATGCGGTAGAAAATCTAGACGCTGACCTTTCTGCACTGGCTGGCACCATTGCTTCAACATTAAAAGCAGCGAAAAACCCCTTAATTGTTTCCGGTAGCAGCTTACTAAATTCTGCTGTGATAGAGAGCGCTGCCGCGGTAGCTGATGTTCTTTCAAATGAACAAGAAAATGTTTTCCTTAGTTTAAGTGTGCCCGAGTGCAACAGTGTAGGTACAGCGATGTTGGGTGAGGGTATGTCCTTCAAAGACATGATGGACAGTGCTTCTCAAGGTAATATTGATACATTGATTGTTCTGGAAAATGACCTCTATCGGCGTGCTCCATCAGAAGATGTGGATAAACTGTTAGAGAATATTAAACAGTTGGTCGTGTTAGATTCATTGGATAACGCTACCTTATCAAAATCACAAATCGCATTACCAACGGCAACGTTTGCTGAGTCCGAAGGAACCATGGTCAGCAGTGAAGGGCGGGCACAGCGTTATTATCCTGTTTTTGTGGCAGAAGATGATCGACTGGCCAGTTGGCAGTGGCTATCTGAGCTAGGTCAGGTTTTAGGATTATCTGGATTTGATCAGCTTGAACATTTTGACCAGGTAGAGCAGACCTGTGCGGGCGAAATCCCCGCTTTATCTGGAATCGCATCAGCGGCACCAGACCATGAATTTCGCAATCGCGGATTAAAAATACCTCGGCAGCCGGCTCGTTACAGCGGTCGTACCGCAATGCGTGCCGATGTATCTGTTCATGAGCCTAAACAACCTGTAGATGATGAAACGCCGTTGTCATTCAGTATGGAAGGGTTAGGTGTTGGGCAGCCAAGTTCATTGATGACATCTAGCTGGTCTCCTGGTTGGAATTCTAATCAGTCCATACAAAAATTTCAGGATGAAGCCGGTGGTGCAATTAAGGGGGGCTCATCAGGTGTACGTTTAATTGAGTCTGGTCAGAGCTTGGGTGACGGCCTCAATGCGCATACTCGTTCGGTTCCTACTGCATTCCATCCTTCAGATACAGAATCATTATTGATACCCGTTTACCGGGTATTTGGTAGTGATGAATTAAGTTCGCAAGCGCCTGCAATTGCTGAAATGTCAGGCGATGCTCAATTTGTTATTAGCTCTGAGAGTGCGGCCAAACTTGAGGTTGTTGATGGCGACGGTGTTTCCGCAAACATTAACGGCGTGGAAGTTACGTTGGAAGCATGTGTCGATCCTTCCCTGGCTGAAGGTTGTGTTGGCTTTACCACAGGTATGCCCGGTACTGAGTCGTTGGTTGCAACAGCTGTTGGGTTAATAGTTTCTCTTCGTAAAGCAGATAGTTGGCAGCGCCGAAAACCTCAGTTGATTGCTACAGACAATCCAAATGCTCCTACCGTCACTAACCAACAAAGCCTACAAAGTGGGGTGTCCCATGTCTGATGGCATGATCATTTTGTTTGCCTTAATCGTTCTTGCTGGTGCAGTGGGTGGTGCCGCGGTAATGACATGGTGGGAACGTAGATTATTAGGTATCTGGCAGGATCGTTATGGGCCTAACCGCCTAGGGCCCTTTGGGATATTGCAGGTGGCTGCAGATATGCTGAAGTTGTTGACCAAGGACGATTGGGTGCCGCCTTTTGCTGACAAAGTTGTATTTATCTTTGCTCCCACAGCCATTGTGATGGCAATGATGCTGGGTTTTGCCGTGGTGCCATTCGGGCCAGGTTTACAAATTATCGATATGAATATCGGTTTGTTGTTCTTCCTGGGTATGACCTCACTGGCGGTCTACAGCGTCTTACTGGGTGGGTTGGCCTCCAATAATAAATATGCCCTGTTAGGTGGGTTACGTTCTGCTGCTCAAATGGTCAGCTATGAAGTATTTATGGGGTTGGCATTGATGGGGGTGGTGATGCTCTCAGGTAGTTTTAATCTCAGAGAAATTGTCGAGTCCCAGGCTGATGGTTGGTACTGCATCTCCCAATTTTTAGGGTTGTTTGTTTTTACTGTCGCGGGCATTGCCGAGAGTCACCGCCTTCCTTTCGATTTACCCGAAGCTGAACATGAACTCACCGCCGGTTTCCACACGGAATATGGCGGTATGAAATTTGCCATGTTCATGTTGGGTGAATATCTGGGGCTGATCTTAATTTCCAGCATGATAGTGACCTTGTTCTTCGGTGGTTGGCTCGGGCCTTGGCTACATCCTGTTATTTGGTTTGGCATTAAAACCTTTATTGTTATCTGCTTCTTTGTGCTGTTACGGGCTGCCATACCTCGCCCGCGTTATGACCAGCTAATGTCTCTGGGTTGGAAAATTATGTTACCGCTAACATTGGTTAACTTGGTTTTTACTGGTGCTATAGCGCTTTGGTTGGCTAATGGAGGTACAGCATGATTAGTCAATTACGCACAATGTGGCAGGTGTTGAAACACACCTTTACCAAAGCTGAAACAGTTCAATACCCGGATGAAAAACCCTATTTAGCTCCACGTTATCGAGGCCGGATTGTCCTCACTCGAGACCCTGATGGCGAAGAGCGTTGTGTAGCGTGTAATTTATGCGCTGTTGCCTGCCCGGTGGATTGTATTGCCTTACAAAAAGGTAATCGTGAGGACGGCAGCTGGTATCCAGAATTTTTCCGCATTAATTTTTCCCGCTGCATTATGTGTGGCATGTGCGAGGAGGCCTGCCCAACTTATGCAATCCAGCTAACGCCAGATTTTGAAATGTGTGAATACGACCGCCAGAGCATGGTGTATGAAAAAGAACATTTACTGATCAATGGCACAGGAAAATACCACGGTTATAACTTTTACCGAGTTTCAGGAATGCAAACAAGCTGGAAGGATAAAGGTGAGGCTGAAAATGAAGCGCAGCCTATAGATGTCAGGAGCTTACTTCCATGATCAGGGCACCCCTAAAAACGCACTTTTTTCGCGGTAGCGGCGTCAGTCCCGTACTCAAACCATCATGTATCGTATATACACTCTGGTTCTCCGTGCGGATTTTCTCGCCTCAAGCGCCTACTTTTGGTGCTACCACAAAAAAATCACTGTTTTTAGAGGCACCCATGAATTTGTTGAGTTCGTATTTAATGCCTGTATATATAGAGGCAAGGGGGTGCAGATGTTAGAGCTGATCCTTTTCTATATGGCATCAACCATTGCATTGGTTTCAACCATCCTGGCTCTTACCCGGGCTAATGCGACTCATGCATTGATCTATTTAATTTTGTCCTTGTTAGCAGTCGCTGTAATTTTTTACCTGATTGGCGCTCCGTTTGCTGCGGCCTTGGAAGTCGTGATCTATGCCGGAGCCATTATGGTGTTGTTTATTTTTGTCATCATGATGCTGAATCTTGGTGAAAAGGGTGATCGCAGAGAGAAGCAATTGCTTAAACCTAAGGTCTGGATAGTCCCCGAAATACTTGCGCTGATTATAAAATTCGAGCTTGTTCTAGACCTTTCACAAAGTACACCTGCTACTACTCAAGGTTTAGTGACCTCCAAGCAGGTGGGTCTGACCTTGTTTGGCCCTTATGTGTTGGCCGTTGAGATTGCCTCTATGTTGCTGCTGGCAGGATTGGTGGGTGCCTATCATCTGGGTCGTCGTTATCTGGAAGAGGGGAGGGAAAAATAATGGATGGTGTCAATATTCCCCTCGACCACGTTCTGTTGCTATCAGCTCTGTTGTTTATTTGTGGGTTGCTAGGGCTGATGATGCGAAGGAACATCATATTTATTCTTGTCTCTCTGGAAGTCATGCTCAATTCATCAGCGGTCGCTTTTGTTGCTGCAGGTGCTCGATGGGGCCAGGCTGATGGTCAGATCGTTTTTATGATGATTCTTGCCGTAGCGGCGGCTGAAGTGGCAGTTGGCTTGGGTTTAGTGCTGCAAATTCAGCGGCGCTTCAAAAGCCTGGATATGGATGATGCCAACAGGATGCAAGGGTGATTCTATGATGAAGGTGAGCCTATGTTGAGGATAACTTTATGTTAAAGCTGCTACCTCTCATTCCTTTATTTCCCTTGATAAGCTCCATCTTGTTAATGGTGACTTTGGGGAAAATGCCCAAAAAGTTTGTAGCTATCTTGGGTGCTGGTTCTGTAGGTTTGGCTGCAGTGACGACCCTGTTAGTTGGATTGGCCTTTATGGAGTCAGGCCAGCCATATCACCAAGTCTTATGGACTTGGATGCAAGTAGGAAACTTCTCACCAGATATTGCTTTTTATCTGGATGGCCTGACCCTGGTCATGATGTCAGTGATTACGGGTGTTGGCTTTTTAATCCATTTGTTTTCTACAGAATTTATGGAAGATGACGTTAGCGTCAGCCGTTACTTTGCCTACCTAAATATGTTTGTGTTTGCCATGCTGATATTAGTCATGGCGGATAATCTGTTGCTGCTGTATCTGGGTTGGGAAGGTGTCGGTGCATGTAGTTATCTATTAGTTGGGTTCTGGTATCAAAACCCTGAGAACGGTGCCGCAGCACGTAAAGCCTTTGTGGTGACACGTATAGGTGATGCAGCAATGGCCGTTGGATTATTCTTACTGTTCACTGAGCTGGGAACCCTGGATATACAGCCTATGGCCGAAGCGGCCAAAACCCAGTGGCAAGTGGGAGATACAGTGCCCGTTATTGCCTGCTTATTATTATTGGGTGGTGCTGTCGGTAAATCAGCACAGTTGCCGTTACATACCTGGTTGCCTGATGCCATGGCTGGCCCTACTCCAGTCAGTGCATTGATCCATGCCGCGACCATGGTGACGGCTGGTGTGTATCTGATCGCACGAACCCATGAACTATTTTTGCTCGCGCCCCCGGCGATGTTGGCGGTGGCACTAGTGGGGCTTATTACTTCCCTTATGGCAGCCTTCACTGCTCTAAACCAACATGACATCAAAAGGATTCTGGCGTATTCAACGATTAGTCAGATTGGCTATATGTTTTTGGCTTTGGGCGTGGGTGCCTGGGCCGCGGGCATTTTTCATTTAGTAACCCATGCCTTTTTCAAGGCATTGTTATTCCTGGCTGCGGGCGCAGTGATTCATTGCCTGCACCATGAACATAATATCTTCAAGATGGGTGGTTTGCGTACTCGCTTGCCGGTGGTGTTCTGGAGTTTTCTGATTGGTTCGGCGGCATTGGCTGCACTGCCATTCACCTCCGGTTTTTTCAGTAAGGATATGATTTTGTTGCAGGCCTATGAATTGCCGGGTGCAGGGCCCTGGCTCTGGGCTGGTGGTTTGTTAGGTGCTTTGTTAACAGCCATATACAGCTTCAGATTAGTTTTTGTTGTGTTCTTCGGTGAAGCCAAAATGGAGCCGGACAAGTTACCTGGTATCCGTATGGCACTGCCTCTTTCTCTACTTTGTGTTTTATCCATCATTGGTGGGTGGTTTGCTTTGCCTTTGTCGTCAGTTTTTCCGGCTGCTGGAGATCATCACCCCAGCCATTTAATAGAAGGCATTTCTATTTCTATTCCACTGATAGGTTTGGCCATTGCATATCTTATTTTCCTTGGTGGTCAGCTAAAAGTGGATGGCTTGGTTAATTCCAATATAGGCCAAGTACTGAAAAAGTTTTGGTTTAGCGGGTGGGCTATGGACTGGCTTTACGACAAATTATGGGTTCGGCCCTATAAATTCCTTGCCTATATTTTGAGGCGAGAATGCATGGACGATATTTACAACACTATTGTTAAGTTTTGTCAGTTTCTCTTTATGGTTCTTAGCCGTACCCAGACTGGCCGACTGCGTTGGTATGCCACTAGTATGGTCTTTGGTTTGATATTGGTGATAGCGCTTTTGCAGGGGGCTATATGATTAAGCGCCAGATGATTAAACAAGGGCTCATCCAATGATTCTGGTTAATCTCATACTGATTTTACTCGTGGGTGGCGTTATTGCCTGGTTAGCAGAGCGTCAGCATCCGGGTTTACCCCGCTGGATTGCCTTGATAGTCATTCTGTTTGATTTGGCTTATCTGGTTGCGGCAGCTGATCTTTCCTGGACAAAAATCAACGTTGTGCCCAACCCGTCTGAAGCTGCCACCTGGTTAATACATTACAAAGCAGAATGGATACCGCGCTTTGGTATTAGTTTTGAACTGGCTATGGATGGGCTGAGTTTACTCATGGTGATTCTAACTTTGGTGTTAGGCGCTATCTCTGTAAGTGCTTCATGGACTGATATAAAACAACGCACCGGATTTTTCGAAGCTAATTTGTTGTGGACCCTGGCGGGTGTTCTTGGTGTATTTCTGGCACTGGATCTGTTCCTGTTCTTCCTGTTCTGGGAAGTGATGCTAGTGCCCATGTATTTAATCATTGCTATCTGGGGGCATGAAGGTCGAGGCTATGCCTCGATGAAGTTTTTTATCTTTACCCAGGTCAGCGGTTTGCTAATGCTGTTTGCGATTCTAGCTTTGGTAGTACTGAACCAGCATAGTACCGGGGAATACACCTTCAGCTACTTTGATTTACTAGGCCATGGTGTCACCGGTGATATGGCCTATTTATTAATGTTGGGTTTCTTTATCGCCTTTTTGGTCAAGTTGCCAGGCTTTCCTGTACACACCTGGTTGCCAGATGCCCATACACAAGCGCCGACGGCGGGTAGTGTGATTCTTGCCGGCATCCTGTTGAAAACAGGTGCTTACGGCTTGATTCGTTTTGTTGTGCCACTGTTTCCACATGAGGCTATGGCCTTCTCTCCCATTGCTTTAGCTTTGGGGGCGGTAGGTATTATTTATGGTGCAATTTTGGCTTTTGGTCAGGATGACTTTAAGCGCCTGGTGGCCTACAGCAGTGTCAGCCATATGGGTTTTGTTCTACTGGGAGTGTTTGCTTGGAATGCGTTGGCTCTTCAGGGTGCTGTGATGCAAATGGTTGCCCACGGTTTAAGTACGGCAGCACTGTTTATGATTGCTGGTTCTCTGCAAGAACGCCTCCATACTCGAGATATGTCGAAGATGGGTGGGCTTTGGCAAAACATGCCACGTATGGGTGCTATGGCGATGTTCTTTATGCTGGCGTCAGTTGGCTTGCCAGGGTTAGGGAATTTTGTCGCAGAATTTATGGTTTTAGTCGGTCTGTTTAAAGTAGCTCCCTGGATGGCAACAATATCGGCATTGGGCTTAATTGTTGCGGCAGTTTATTCATTGATTATGATGCAGCGTGCTTTCCAGGGTAAACCGAAAGAGGGGCTGCAACTACCGGACTATGGTGTTAGAGAGATGTTGACCATGGCCGTGATGATCATTGGCTTGGTTTGGCTCGGACTTTACCCACAACCCGTTTTGGATACGGCGCAGCCAGTATTGGATAGTTTGACTACTTTAGTGGGCAGCGGCGAAAGCAGTGTTGTTGAAGCAAGTGTTGTTGAAATGAGTACTGCTGAAGTGGCCGATAATCTAAACAGTGTTCAGATTGTGGGGGTAGTTAAATGAGCCTAACTACTATGAATCAACCAGCTATGAATGAAGCCGCTATGGGTCAAACCATTACGAACCCAGTGATGAGTATGGTTGAGTTGCAATCAATTTTGCCATTAATTGTACTGACCTTGGCTATTGTGCTGTTGATGTTGGTTATTGCCTTTAAACGTACCCATGGCATAACCGTTGTCGGTACTGTAATAGGCTTGCTTGCTACATTCCTGTCGATACCTTTAGCCACGGCAGTGGGTGATCAGGAAATGTCATTACTGACGGTTGACCGTTATGGCATGTTTTTTACCCTATTGCTGTTAGGCGTGGCATTGGCGAGTACATTATTGTCGTGGGAATATTTACGTCACCGCCACGAAAGAAACGAGGAGTTTTACCTTTTATTATTGCTAGCAACATTGGGCGCATTGGTGCTGGCATTTGCCAACCATGTGGTCTCGCTGCTGTTGGGAATGGAGCTTCTGGGTGTCTCTCTTTATGCCATGATTTCTTACCCTGACAGGGGCAAGCTACCGTTAGAAGCTGCAATTAAATACCTTGTTTTATCAGGTTGTGCCTCAGCAGTTTTATTATTTGGTTTTGCATTGCTCTATGCTGCACTTGGTAGCCTGTCTTTCGCGGGCATGGGCGAACGCCTTGCCAGTGCGTCTGATAATCAGGTGCTTCTTCTTACCGGTACCGCATTAGTTTTAACGGGAATAGGGTTCAAACTTTCCGTCGTCCCCTTTCATATGTGGACACCAGATGTTTATCAGGGTGCGCCGTTGCCCGTTGCAGGGTTTTTGGCAACGGTCTCTAAAGGAGCAATTTTTGCTGCACTGTTGCGTTTATTTATGGACGCCGAGCTTTATCAATACAACACATTGTTGATCGCTTTGAGTGTGTTGGCGGTAGCATCGATGATTGCGGGTAATCTATTAGCGTTGCTACAGCAAAATGTGAAGCGATTATTGTCGTACTCATCCATAGCGCATTTTGGTTATCTACTCATTACTTTGGTTGCTGGTGGTGTACTTAAAGGTGGGCCTTTTGCGGTAGAAGCGGCAAGCTATTACCTGATTGCTTACATCGTTACGACCTTGGCGGCATTCGCCGTGATCAGTGTCTTGTCTAGCGATGGAGAAGATGAAAAGCAGGAGGTGTCTGATTTAACTGGGTTGTTTTGGCACCGGCCGTTGTTAGCTGGATTGCTGACATTGGCGCTACTCTCTTTGGCTGGTATTCCGCTAACAGCAGGTTTTATCGGAAAGTTGTATGTATTTAGTGCGGGTATAGAAGGTGCCCTTTGGGTCTTGTTGGGTGCTTTAGTATTAGGGAGTGCCATAGGGATCTACTACTACTTGAGAATTATTTATGTAATGACCTTACAGGAAGATAATAAAGTTATCGGGCGCACCATTCCCTGGTTAGGTGAAACGGTTGCTGTCGTGCTTGCAGGGTTGGTTATTTGGTTAGGGGTTTTCCCTCAGACATTGATGGTGTACATCGGTGCGTTTTTCTAATACTTAGTATTTCCGCTGATGTATTTTCGATTATGAATTTGTACTTGTGAACTTGCGTATATGGAAATGTTTTATATTCTAAAAGTAAGTGAAAAATAAAGAGGTCTTATTATGCTGCATTCAGTAGAACTCAAAGATTACATGCTTACAAATCCGGTAAAGGTTAAGGCCGATACCGACCTCTTTGATGCCATTGAATCAATTCTTGAATATAAAATTTCAGGAATGTGTGTGGTTGATGAAGAAAATCATCTAGTTGGAATGTTGTCAGAGATGGATTGTTTGAATGCGATTCTCAGTGCAATGTACAACGAAGAAACCAGTGTCGGACCAGTCAGTCAATTTATGACTACCGATCTTTTTTCTGTGTCGCCACATGCAGATATTGTGGATGTAGCACAGGAAATGCTGAAACGAGGCTACCGCCGTTGTCCTGTTGTTCAAGATGGCAAATTGGTAGGGCAGGTCACTTGTCGTCAGCTTTTACGAGCCGTTGAAGAATTTTCTACTTCTTAGCTGAATTTTAGTTTAGCCAAAGCTCATAAGTTTTTGTTTGTAATCTGCTGTTAATGCAAATTAACAGCAGGTATTAGGTTGTCATTCCGAGCCTGTCTTCTGCCGAACTGCATCAATAATAAATAGCCGACAAGCATGAGTAGAATCATTCCCCCAATCCAGAACAGAGATTGTTGGGGTTGTGCCATTAGGTTCCCTGCTTGGTAGACAATGACAGCTACAGAGTAGGCAAGCAGAGTATTCCATGTGGCCGAGAAGAATGCCCACGCACCTCCTGCCTCTTTATAGATAGCACCTAATGTCGCTACACATGGCATATAGAGTAGTACAAAAAGAATGTAACTAAATGCAGCCAGAGGCCCATCAAATAATTGCTGCATTAAGGTAATAGTTGAGACCTCAATATCCTGTGCATCAGCGGTAGCGTTTTGATCAGATAAATCGCCAATACCTAAACCCAATGGGTCTCCCCACATTTCATTGACTTCAGCCAGGTTTGCCGGGATGGTGGCAATAGCTTCTTTTAGCTGGCCAGTAATACTGACCTCATCTTGCTCAATTTCTGCGTTCTCATCCCGCGCCATATCGGAATAAAGTGCATCAAGGGTGCCGACTACTACTTCTTTGGCGAAAATTCCGCTGAAAATCCCAACAGTGGCTGGCCAGTTTTCTTCTTTTACACCTAATGGTTCAAAGATTGGCGTAATTGTTTTACCAATGGCAGAAAGCATTGAGCGTTCGGTATTTTCATTGTTGAAGCTACCATCGGTACCAATGGAGTTAACAAAATTCAGAACAATAACAACAATGACAATGGCCTTGCCCGCTCTGACCATAAAGCCCTTTAGGCGATGCCAGGTGTGTATAAGCAGGCCTTTTATCGTAGGCACATGGTAGTTGGGCAGTTCCATGATGAAAGGCGATACATCGCGACTCAGCATTTTTCTGCGGACTAAAAGGCCTGTCAGTACAGCAAGCACAATGCCTATGATGTACAGACCAAAGACAACATTTTGACCGTTCTTATGGAAAAAGGCTGTGGCAAATAAAATGTAAACGGTGAGTCTGGCCCCGCAAGACATAAAGGGAGCCATGAGGGTCGTTAGTAACCGATCTTGGTGTGTATCCAATGTACGGCTCGCCATCACAGATGGCACATTACAGCCAAAGCCCACCACAAGGGGTACAAAGGATTTTCCAGGTAATCCAATACTGTGCATTAACCGGTCAAGTATGAATGCTGCTCGAGCCATGTAGCCGGAGTCTTCCAAGAAGGTCTGAAACAGAAACAGGGTCCCTATGACGGGTAAGAAGCTAGCAACTAATTGAATGCCACCACCTGCGCCGTCTGCGATAAAAGCGATGAGCCAGGGAGGGCAGTGAATAGCGGTTAGCAGTTGTCTCGGTAGCTCAACAAAAATAGCACCTGCGGCCATATCAAAAAAATCGATAAATGCGCCACCAAAGTTAATGGTGACCATAAACATCATATACATCACACCAAGAAAGGCGGGGAATGCGAGGTAGCGGTTTAGCAATAGGCTGTCGACGTGGTCCGAGATAGATTTTTTATTTTGTTCATCGTAATGAACGGCATCCGCTGTGATGGTATTGATCCATTGGTAACGATCGGTAATCAATGCGTCTGCAGCACTAGATCCTAATTGTTTCTCAAGTTCATCTACCGATTCATTCATTTGTGTTGATAAATATTCGGGAAACTGTGCGAGAACGGCTCTATCTCGTTCCAGCACTGCAGTAGCACCTAAGCGAGATGAATCAGATTTATACTGATGCATCAAATATAAAATTTGTTGTGTCGTTTCTTCTAAAGGTTCGGATACAGTGATCGGGTGTGAACGATCGGTATCCTTCATAAGATAGTTGCTGGCAATATCAATTAAAGTGCCAATACCTTCACTGCGACTGGCTACTAGGGGGACTACTGGAAATCCTATTTTTTCTGAGAGCTCATATGGATCAATATGAATGCCATTTTGGTCGGCCACATCCATCATATTGAGCGCAATGACTAGTGGTACACCGGCATCCATTAACTGGGTAGAAAGGTAAAGTCCCCGCTCAAGGCTGGAAGCATCAATGATGTTAATGATGAGGTCTGCATTGTTTTCTAATACAAACTGCTGTGCAATCTGTTGATCTATTGAGTCATCTTCACAAGAAACGTGTAAGGAGTAGGTGCCGGGTAAATCAACCAATTCGAAATTGGCTCCAGCATGCTTGAAGTTACCGGTTTTCTTTTCAACGGTAACTCCAGGCCAATTGCCTACTTTTTGATGGGCACCAGTAAGCGCGTTAAACAGCGTGGTTTTACCGCAGTTAGGATTGCCGACCAGAGCAATAGTAAATTCCTGACTCATAACCGGTCTACCAACAGCCCTTCTGCCTCATGGCTTCTCAGGCTGAGTCGAAACCCTCTTATCAGTATGGCGACAGGGTCACCCAACGGTGCACGGTGTTGCACTACAAAGGGTGTGCCTGGGATTAATCCAAGGCTCATCAGGCGATTTCGATAAGCTTCAGGGACATCTTTAAAGCCACTGATTTGGGCATGGTCGCCCACTTGTAGTTGGTTAAATGCTGTTGTCATAAAATTAAGCTGGCAAATACACTTCTTTACAAATGATAATAATTATCAGTTATATTGAAGGAAGAAGCAATAAGCACATGTTTTATCCGGCTATTTGATACATGAATGGTTGATTTAAATCACTGTTGGATTTGGAATAAACAATCATGACTCGCCGGGGCTTGGCTTGTGTGGTGCTTATCTGTATTTATTTCAGTGACTTAAGTAGTGTCAGGGTTTGGTTGCGGGTAGCGTCTATCGCTTCAGTGATGGTATCAGCACTTTGTTGACTCTTACCCAGTCCCTCCCAGTGATCGCCCCAGGTTTCTACCAATTGGTCTGCACTTTGGGGAACAGGCTCGGGCATCAGTGTGGTCAAATCTCTGATTGTGAGTACGTAAGACCATCCAGTGCGAGGGTTTCCCTTATCTTCGGCTTTGTCGTAGTGGCGATGAAAGACCAATTGTTGTAGTTCGCCCAGTTTTAGTAATGTTTCAAAAGCAGCCATACGGTGATTATGGTTTTCTTCAGTTTGCTCATGCCTCCAACTGGTGTACGACAGGCTGCTCACAGCAATAAAAAGGCTTATAAGTGCAACGAAGTTGCGTCGAAATTGCTCTGCAATAGTTAGGTTTAATGTAGGCATAGGGCTGTGGTAACAATATGAAGTTATAGTTATTTTGAATAATTGTCCTAAAAATTAGTATAGCCCAGATAGATTTTTCGTGGACACCATGTGAAGTTTGGTGAGGTGGTTGTGGTTAAGGTGCTGCGATAATGTTATCTATGAAGGTGGTTCAGGAACCGGGAGATCTCAATGCATAAGTTGGTGTTTTATGTTCCAGAAGATTATTTGGAATTGACGAAAGAGGCTGTTTTTGGCGTCGGTGCAGGGCAAATAGGGGATTATGAACAATGTTGTTGGCAGGTGCTTGGTACCGGACAATTTAGACCTCAGAAAGACAGCGCACCATTTGTAGGCGAGATTGGTAGGCTTGAGACGGTTGATGAATATAGAGTTGAGTTGGTGTGTAAGGATGAGCTCATTGAGGTTGCAGTTCAGGCCCTGGTAATAGCACACCCCTACGAAGAACCAGCTTACGATGTTTGGCGATTGGCTGACATCAACGTATAGGCAGAGAGTATATCCACATTAAGAGCGCAAGCTTTTCCAGGGTCTGGTTATGGTTCCTGTCCTTACTTCAGTGAGGTTTAATTTACTATCTTGAAAATGGTGGTGCAGCATTAATTCCATGACTGGAAACGCCAGCTGATTCCATGGGATTTCACTTTCTCTAAATAACTCGACTTCTAAAGATTCTATTCCAGGGCTATAGTCTGTTCCGCTTTCAATACTGTCGTTTTGGGCATTGGTGCTAAGAGCACCGCGATAAAACATGTAGACCTGATTAATATGTGGAATATCAAAAATCCCACTTAAAATAGGGTTATTGATACGGGCATTTGCTTCTTCTTCACATTCACGAAGGGCACCTTCAAGGGCTGTTTCCCCATTTTCCATAAACCCTGCAGGCAGTGTCCAGAGTCCATGGCGTGGTTCAATAGCTCGGCGGCAAAGGAGCACTTGATCACCAGCAACTGGAATGCATCCGGCAATAATACGCGGGTTTTGATAGTGGATAGTCTCGCAATGGTCACAGACGTGACGTTCACGATTATCACCCTCAGGAATTTTTAAATTTACTGGTTGGCCACATTGACTACAAAAGTTCATAAATCACACGTTATCATTGATAACAGGAGTGTTAAAGCCAAGAATATTAAAATGGAATTAGTTATCTAAACGGAACTAGTTTTTTAAATGGAGCTAGCTATTTAGATGGAACCGTTATTTTTATGAAGCAGTTACTGACCTTGATTGCAGAGGGCTTATCTCCTTTAGCCATTGAACGGCCTCTACCGCTGGATGATGACTTGGGGGAGGCTGCGATACTTCTCGCGCTCACTAAGGACCTTGACAACCCAAGCGTTATTTTGACTAAGCGGGCAGAGCATTTAAATTCCCACCGTGGTGAAGTGGCGTTTCCTGGCGGCAAGTGGGAAACCGGGGATGCACATTTATTGGCGACGGCACTTCGTGAAACAGAAGAAGAGATTGGCCTGCCTGAGAGTCATGTCGAAGTTATTGCCAGCCTACCCGTGAATTACACACGACATAGTATGCGTGTCAGATCTTATGTTGGGCTTATTTCGGCAAATTTACCGTTAAAGGCTAATCCTGATGAGCTGGATGCAGTTTTTGATGTCCCTATTAAATATTTTCTAGATCAATCAAACCTGACAGTGGATCATTTTACTGGCCCTGACTACAGCTTGAATATGCCCTGTTATATTTATCAGGGTTACCGTATCTGGGGTTTTTCCTTAGTGATTTTGACTGATTTTCTTAACAGGTCTCTTAATGCGGGTATCAACCTGCATTACCCAGATCGTGATAATTTAGGGCCATCTAAACGTTAATTTGTAAAATGTATTGATGGTGAACAGGTTGAACCTGTGATCAATTCACCGGATAATTATTCTTATTCAATTTAAATGTCCCCAAATTTATTCTTTGACACGTGAGAGATTTTTAATCGTGTAGCTGAACTGGGGCATATCACCCTACTTTGTAAATATTATGACTGGCACTGATTTATGACTGGAACTATCCCATCCCCCTGTGTATCTATTTGCTCGATGAATAGCGATGATCTGTGTATTGGCTGTTACCGAACAGCTAAAGAAATTAGAGAGTGGCTGTTGATGGAAGATGATGAGCGCTTGGATGTGATTGAAAAAGCAGGGGAGCGATCAAGAAAAAATAATCCCTTTGTGTAACCTTATATTTACACCGTAGTTTTTTAGTTATCGTCTTCGTCGTCATCCTCTTTCGGATCACTTTTAATCAACAGGCGTTTAATTTTTAATTTAGCTACTTTTTTGCGACCTAACTTCAATGTTTCAAAGCGGTAGTGCCCAATGGTGAAAGTGACATTGCCATCTGGAATGTTTTCTAAATGCTCTAGTACCAGGCCATTAATAGTTTTTGGCCCATCTGTTGGTAGATCCCAGTTATTTGCTTTGTTGATGTCACGGATTGTGGCTGACCCATCGATTTCAAACATACGATGTTCCAGTTTGACGATCTCTTCTTGTTCTTCTTCTGCTTTGTTAGTGGTGAAATCGCCAACAATTTCTTCTAACAGGTCTTCCATGGTGACAAGCCCTTCGACTTCGCCGTATTCATCCACAACATATCCAATCCGTCGTCGCATTTTTCTAAAATTCAAAAGCTGTTTATTTAGCGGCGTGTTTTCAGGAACAAAATAAGGTTCACGAGTAAAGCGCTTCACTGCTTCCTTGGTTAACCCTTCGCCGCCTCCACGTAAAATTCGAGTAACATTTTTCATATGGAGGAAGCCCACTACCTGATTAATATCTCCGGTATATACCGGTAAGCGGGTGTAGCCACAGTTAATGATGGTGTTGAGGATGGTCTCAATATCATCTTCCAGGTTTAGTCCCACAATCTCATTGCGGGGCACCATAATGTCGTTCACAGTCACGGTTTCCAGATCCAGGATATTCATCAACATATCCTGGTGTTCAGGAATTTTCTGACTGGAAACATCTACGACTGTGCGAATTTCATCTTTGCTTAAGCCATCATCCCGGCCCTTTTTCGTATTTACGCCAAAAATGAGTAGTAATCCGTTAGAGATATGGTTGACCAGCCAAACAAAGGGGTAAAACAGAATTAATAGGGGGCGCAAAATAAAACTGGCAGTGAATGCGATGCCTTCAGGGTGCAATGCTGCTACCGTTTTTGGTGTGACTTCTGAAAAAATAAGTACGGCGAGAGTGAGTAGAAGTGTCGCAACCAAGATGCCAGCATCACCCGCGAGTCGAATTGCGATCACTGTGGCAATTGCCGAAGCCAGGATATTAACCAGGTTGTTGCCAATTAAGATAATGCCGATAAGACGGTCAGGTCGTTTTAGGAGCTTATAGGCTTGTCGTGCACCGCGGTGTTTTTTGCGCAAATGCTTCAACCGATAACGGTTGAGGGACATCATGGCCGTTTCAGAGCTTGAGAAAAATGCTGATAGTAAAAGTAGGCTGCCTAGTATGCTAAATAGCAGCCACAGAGGGGCATCGTCCAAAGGAGGAAAAACCTCATATTCTTATAGGGTCGGCCATGTTGAAGAAGTTTTTCTGAATTGGCAAGTGTTGAGATCAAATGAGGGGGACAACACAGCAGGAGCATTGTTGGTGACTGAGTTAGCGACTGAGTAATACCTCGATAACAAACTTGCTACCCCAGTATGCCAGTGCCATGGCACTGAAGCCTATAAGTGTCCAGCGAATGGCAGTGTTTCCTCTCCAGCCCTTGACGTGGCGGCCCCATAATAAGATGGCAAAAAACACCCATGAAATGAGTGAAAAAACTGCTTTGTGGGCTAAATGCTGAGCAAAAAAATCATCAAAAAACAGAAAGCCTGTGATTAGGGATAACGTGAGCAACCCGAAGCCAGCCCATAACACCTCAAACAACAGTGCTTCCATGGTTTGAAGGGGAGGGATTGCTTGCAAAAAGTTACCCAGATGCTTGTGGCGCAGTCGCCAGTTTTGAAAAGCTAAGAGCAGAGCCTGAAATGCAGCAATAGTGATCAGGCTATAGGACAGAATAGATACAAAGATATGAATGCCAATAGACGTGGATACTGAATCCCATACTGCGCCTGTGCTACCAACGAGCAATGTCGTTGTTAGGGTGAGAATAGCCAAGGGAAACAAAATTAAGAACAGGCTGTGAACAGGTTTACGTAGGCTACTAATTAAAACGATCAAGTTAATGGCAAAGACAATAACGGTTGTCATTGGGAATAACCCAAAATCCAGCCCCTTATCGGTAAAAACCCATTGAATACTGGCGTAGCCGTGCAACGCTACTGCTGTAGCGGTAACCAATTGTAATGAGGCCACCTTCAATGCGGGGTGCTTGCGAAGTTGCAGCACCTGATAAAGGATGGCGCAAAGGTAAAGAGCAATAGCTGCTATGGCGCTTAGCATAAGCCTGTCGTTTATTGATACTGGGTGAATTATTTTAAGAGCAAAGTGTGTCACAGATGTCTTCTGGCGAAAAGGGTTGAAGGCGCTTAAAGAAGGGGGAAAAGAGGTTATATCCTTAGCAATAACGATATTTGGTTTGTTTTTCACGCAGTGCTTTCGGGCAGCTTTAAGGTATAATCCCACTCCCTTGTATTAACTGCTGTAGAACATTCGAATTAACTGTTCTCGAATAATAGGAAAGACAGAATCCCCATGGCGATGTTTGAAAATCTGAGCGACCGCTTATCCCACTCGTTAAAAAAGATCTCTGGTAAAGCCAGCCTCACTGAAGAAAATATCCAGGAAACCCTGCGTGAAGTGCGTATGGCACTGCTTGAAGCAGATGTGGCGTTGCCCGTCGTTAAAGTCTTTGTTGATGGAGTTAAGCAACGAGCTTTAGGGCAGGAGGTAAGCCAGAGCCTTAATCCGGGGCAGCAATTTTTAAAGATTGTTCAGGCTGAGCTTGAACATGTCATGGGGGACAGTAACGAGGAGCTAAACCTCGCAGCACAGCCCCCAGCAGTTGTTCTAATGGCAGGTCTGCAAGGTGCAGGTAAAACCACCTCCGTTGCCAAACTTGCTAAGTTCCTTAAAGAGCGCCATAAGAAAAAAGTCATGGTAGTGAGTGCGGATGTTTACCGCCCCGCTGCGATAAAACAGCTGGAAACATTAGCCAATGAAGTTGATGTTCTCTACTGCCCCAGCTCCGCTGATCAAAACCCCATCGACATTGCCCGTAATGCAGTGCAATCCGCGAAGACCAGTTTTGCTGACGTTTTATTGGTGGATACAGCGGGTCGTCTCCATGTCGACGACGAACTGATGAATGAGATTCAACAGTTACACAAAGCGGTTAATCCCGTTGAAACCCTTTTTGTTATCGACGCCATGATTGGTCAGGATGCGGTGACCACAGCAAAAGCATTCAACGATGCGTTGCCACTCACTGGTGTGGTTCTGACTAAAGTGGATGGTGATGCCCGTGGTGGCGCAGCCCTTTCTGTTCGGCAAATAACCGGCAAACCGATTAAATTCTTAGGTGTCGGCGAAAAAACCGATGCACTAGAGCCATTCCATCCAGAGCGAATAGCCTCTCGTATCCTTGGTATGGGCGACGTGATGTCGCTGATCGAGGAAGTTGAGCAAAAAGTCGATCGTAAAAAAGCGGATAAACTGGCGAAGAAAGTTGCTAAGGGCAAGAAGTTTGATCTCAATGACTTGCGTGACCAGCTACAGCAAATGAACAATATGGGTGGTTTATCCAGCATGATGGAAAAGCTACCCGGTATGGGCAATATGGCTCAAATGGCTGAGCAGGCCAATATGGGCAAGCAGTTCGGCCAAATGGAAGCCATTATTAATTCCATGACACCAAAAGAACGCAGTAACCCTGAAGTTCTTAATGGTTCCGGTTCTGGTTCTCGTAAACGCCGTATTACTCAAGGCTCTGGAACCACCCTGCAAGACCTTAACCGTTTGCTCAAGCAACATAAGCAGATGGGTAAAATGATGAAGAAAATGAAAGGCAAAGGTATGCAGCGGATGATGCAGGGAATGGCGGGTGGTATGCCCCCTGGCGGAGGAATGCCAGGGGGTGGTGGAATGTCCGGTGGAGGAATGCCTCCCAGTGGTTTGCCCCCTGGTGGGAAATTCCCATTCTAACAAGTAGTTAGTGCTGTTTTCTTGATGTCCTTGTTTGGGTTTCGTAGGTAGATTCTGTTTAGAATGTCTTCAGGGTATACAGAGGAGATATAGCCCAATTCTTGGGGCTATTATCAGCTATACACATAGCTGTGTTTTCGATATAATCCCGCGCCTTCGAAGATGCCCAGCTTACGGTTAATCGTCAGTCGAGCATTCTGCCACTGTTAGAAACAGTTTCAAAAGCCCTAAAAGTGGGCGTGGCAGCCGGTAACTTAAGTGAATAAATGACGGTCAATAAATGACTGTTAATAACGTAAAGTAGAGAAGCTTCATGGTAACAATTCGTTTGGCTCGCGGTGGCTCTAAAAAGCGCCCGTTTTATCACATCCATGTCACTGATAGCCGTAAGGCCCGTGATGGTCGCTATATTGAGCGCATTGGTTTTTTCAACCCAGTAGCCCGTGGCCAGGAAGAACGCCTGCGTTTAGATGTTGACCGTGTTCAACATTGGGTTGGCCAAGGTGCTGGTATGTCTGATCGTGTATCTCAGTTGGTGAAAGAAGCTTCTGCAGCTGCAGCTTAATTTTCAGCTGAAATAAACTGGCTGAACTGAACTGGTTGATATGAATCCTGTTGATCCCGTTATCGTAGGTCGTATCACCACAGTTCATGGCATTAAGGGTTGGGTGAAGGTGCATTCCTTTACCGACCACGCAGAAAATATTTTTCAGTACCCCCCGTGGTGGTTAAAAACCGCCGATGGTTGGCGAGAAGTCGAATTCGATGAGTATCGTGACACCAGTAAGGGGCTACTAGCCCATATCGTCGATATTGATGACCGGGATATCGCCAGGAAATTCTGTCAGCAAGATATTGCTGTTGAAAGAGCACAATTTCCAGAGCTGGATCAGGGCGAATATTACTGGCACCAGTTAGAAGGCCTTCGGGTTTTGACCTGCCAGGGTGACGCACAACTTGGTACCGTAACTGGGCTTTTAGAAACAGGCTCAAATGATGTGCTTGAGGTAAAGGGAGATAGTGACAGCTTGGACCAAGCTGAACGATTAATCCCCTATACCGAACAATTTGTTTTAAAAGTTGATCTGGATGCAGGTGTGATCGAGGTTGACTGGGATCCTGAGTTTTAATTTTCTTTTATTAATTCTGAGGCTGTGACTGTCCGGTTGTACAAATACTGGAGGAGGGTAAATGAAAGTAGCTCTCGTCACATTATTCCCCGAAATGTTTGCAGCATTGACCGAATACGGCATCAGTGGGCGAGCAATAAAAAATGGTTTATTGGATGTAGCGGTTTTTAACCCTAGAAGCTACACCAGTGATCGTCATCAAACAGTAGACCACAGACCTTATGGTGGTGGCCCCGGTATGGTGATGCTAATAGAGCCTTTGCGTGAGGCTATCGCTGAAGCTAGAGCCTGGATTGCAAAAGAGACAGCTCAAGAAGAAAACAGCCAGCCAGCGACAGTGGTGTACTTATCACCACAAGGCAAAGTATTAAACCAGCAAGGTGTTAAATCCTTGGTGGCTCATCAAAACCTGATACTGGTCACTGGCCGCTATGAAGGGGTTGATGAAAGACTCATTCAGTTAGAAGTGGATGAGGAATGGTCAATCGGTGATTACGTCCTGAGTGGCGGTGAGCTACCAGCAATGGTGATGCTCGATGCCATGATCAGGCAACTGCCAGGTGCATTAGGGCATGAGGATTCTGCGGATCAGGATTCTTTTGCAGAAGGGCTACTAGATTGCCCTCACTACACCCGACCAGAGCAGTATGAAGATTTAGAGCAACATAATAATTTAAGGGTGCCTGAAGTATTGTTGTCAGGTAACCATGAAAAGATAAGGCAATGGCGGCTAGAGCAGTCATTGCAAAGAACCTGGCAGAGACGCCCGGACTTATTGAAAGGCCTGAAGCTCAGTGAAGAGCAACAGAATATATTGAAAAGGATAGTCAAAGAGTCGGCTGATGAAAGCGGTAGTTCAAACCAATAGAACACCACTGTTTTCCTCTCAGTACGACGCTACTCAAAAAGGTGGCATACCACCAAATAGATAAAAGCTGAGGAGCGAACCATGAGTAACAAAAACCCAATTATCGCAGCGATTGAAGCTGAGCAAATGTCAAAAGAATTACCCCCTTTTGCACCTGGCGATACCGTTGTAGTTCAGGTGAAGGTGAAGGAAGGTGACCGTGAGCGTCTTCAGGCTTTTGAAGGTGTGGTTATCTCAAAGCGTAATCGTAGCGTTAACTCTGCATTCACCGTTCGTAAAATATCCAACGGTGTTGGCGTAGAGCGTACCTTCCAAACATACAGCCCACTGGTTGATAGCATCACTGTGAAGCGTCGTGGTGACGTTCGCCAAGCCAAGCTTTACTACTTGCGTGAACTGTCTGGTAAGGCAGCACGTATTAAGGAAAAACTTAACTAAGTTATTCCCAAAGCTATTTAGCTACATTAAAACCCCGCAATAGAAATATTGCGGGGTTTTTCTTTGGGGAAAAGAAACATGCTGAAATGTCTTTTCACAAAAATGGTTCGTATTGAAGTTATGAGTAATCAGAATATACTGCTAAATCAATTGTCCCGAAGGTTATTTATAAAGCTTTGTGGGTAAATAAAAGGAAAGCTCGCTAACATTGTTATCGAGTGCGCTTTGTCTTAGGTGAAGAGATAGCGGAAAGGATTCGGTCACTTCTAAGAAAGTCTTTCTAAATCAATAAATTAAAATCTTGTTCCAAATATCAGAAACGACAAAACGAGATGGCTGTATATACAAGTGTTATGTGTAAATTATGGATAGAGGAAAAATATTAAAAGGAGTATCTATTGCTGAGGCAGCAGTTGGACTATTTTTTAGCTCGATTGCTATTTGGTCTTACTCAAACATGCTCCTATGTCCAGAAGATTCTTGGGACTGCAAAGGCTGGGCATTACTGGGCATATATATTGTCGCTCCAATAGCATTCTTCTTTTTGGCGGCTGCGTTAACCAGTTTTAAAGCAAGGTCGTGGTATAGCCAAGTTTTCCTAGTTCCAGCTTTTGCATGGGGTTTGTATTGGCTGATAATCTAGTCGTGTATCGGTCCGTAATAACGGCGTTAGGCGTCAAAACAAGGATAGTGCTATTAGATGAGGACTCTTAACGTTGAAATTAATTGGAAAGGTATTGGTGATTACCTTTCTGCGGCACGTACTATT
This sequence comes from Porticoccus sp., assembly GCA_021773405.1. Taxonomy (GTDB): domain Bacteria; phylum Pseudomonadota; class Gammaproteobacteria; order Pseudomonadales; family Porticoccaceae; genus Porticoccus. Next base: position 5,552 of record JAJFKD010000085.1, on the reverse strand, counting down.
GAGCAACATGGAACAAGTAATACTTCTGGACCAAAAATTCACTGTCAGGGGCTTGCATTAGAATTAGCGTTAAAATTTTACCTTTGGAATAGGGCTGGATCTTATATAGGCACTCATGATCTTGAATTTTTAGCATTTGATCAATGCAGAAATCTAGAGTTTACCGATGAAGAAACTGAGGGTATAAAAAATCTTAATACGCAGTACCTAAGAGACGAAGAGTTTCCGTTTCCAGCTCGTTACCGCCCAACTAGCACACGTGTATTTTTGTCTATATCTCAACATGTCCTGGAAAATGTGATTTCAAAAATAATACAAAGTACTAGCCAGCCAAAATTAGCAGAGCGCATATTGGCAAGGTAAAATTTTAAAATTACAGGGGTCGGTGTGCACTTCAGGAAAGGGATCGCTAACATTTGATATAAGTTATTGTTTCTGTTTACCGCTACTTCTTATTTTTCTGCTGTTCCTTCTACAAATTGAAATACTTTTATCCCTGATTTATTTCGTTGTACCCCATTAATATCTGCTATAGCGTAGTCAAAGCTAAAGGTCGTAGTCTGTTATTATCAATGCTGGCTCAACAGAACCTGAATAAATGGCGCTTTCTTCCAACCACCAATCTTTAATCGATAACTATCTAGATGCTATCTGGATGGAGAAGGGCTTGAGTCAAAATAGTCTGGATTCCTATGGTCGTGACCTTAAGGGCTTTGCCGCTTGGGCTGAATCCAAAGACGTCACATTGATGGCTGTTTCTGGCCGTGAAATTCAATGGTTTTTATCCCACCGGTTTGAACAGGGGGTGTCTGCGCGAACAACAGCGAGGCAGCTATCCTGTTTACGGGGTTTTTATCGTTATCTCTTGCGGGAAAAGCGTGTTCAGGAAGACCCGACGGCTTTGGTGGATAACCCAAAATTGGGTCGGCCTTTACCGAAAAGCTTAACGGAATCAGATGTAGAGAGTTTGTTGGCAGCGCCGGATGTTGATGACGTTTTGGGGCTGCGTGACCGGACTATGTTAGAAGTGCTATATGCAACGGGACTACGTGTTTCTGAATTGGTTGGATTAAAGCTGCATCAAGTAAATCTGCGTCAAGGTGTATTGAGGGTATTTGGTAAAGGCAGTAAAGAGCGCTTGGTGCCTTTGGGTGATGAGGCGATGAGTTGGATCGAGCGGTATGCAAAAGAGTCGCGCCCGTTACTGTTAGGGGAAGTGCAGAGCGATGTGATGTTTCCCAGTAGTCGATCCCAGCAAATGACACGCCAGACCTTCTGGCATCGGTTAAAGCGTTATACCGTTGTTGCAGGCATTGATAAGCCCTTATCGCCCCATACACTGCGTCATGCCTTTGCAACACACTTGTTGAATCATGGGGCGGACCTTCGGGTTGTTCAGTTGTTGCTCGGGCACAGTGATTTATCAACGACACAGATATACACACATATTGCCAGTAGCAGGATGAAGGCGTTACATGCTGAGCATCACCCACGGGGTTGAGGTGAACTTTTAAGATGAACTCTTATAGTACAATAGACTCCAATTCACCGAATTACAGATGTGCGAAGTTTAATGAGTAACGGGATTTGTTTTAGACCGGAGTTAGTTAGTCCTAATCTAGTTAGTTTAAAACCAGTGAGAAGAGATAAACGTTTATGAGAAAGCATTTAATTGGTTTGGTAGCAGTAATCTTTGGATTTTCGTCAATGTTTTTGCCTGTAGCGTATGCTGAGTCAGCTTCTGAGGCTATTGAACAAGTTTCTGATACTGGAGCTGTTCCAGAAGAAATTTCCAAGAGAATTGTGGCTAAACTGAAAGCTTCTCGCCCTGATATGAATTTTAGTCGAGTTGAAAGAACCCCAATTAAAGGGCTTTATTTAGTTCGGATTGATGGCACTCAATTTCTTTATGCCAGTGAAACTGGTGAATATATATTGTCGGGTGATATGTACCGGGCACGCCCTGGCTTATTTGTTCCGGTAAAAGACCTTGCTGCAGCTAAAATACGTAAAAACTTAATCGGCGCTGTGGATAGAGAGGACACGATTGTTTTCCCCGCTGTAGACGAAACCAAGTCAGTACTTTATGTGTTTACGGATGTAGATTGTTATTACTGCCAGAAGCTACATAACGAAGCTGTTGCTGACCTTAATGAAAATGGTGTAGAGGTTCGTTATCTTGCTTACCCGCGGGCTGGTTTGGATTCGGAGTCTTACCGAAAAATTGCCTCAGCCTGGTGCGCAGAAGATAAGCAAAAGGCTATGACTGCTTTGAAACAGCTTAAGCCTATTCGAGAAAATGTTTGTGAATCTAACCCGGTGGCTTCTCAATACTCATTGGGGCAAGAGGTGGGCGTTACAGGAACACCCGCTCTGATTTTGGAAGATGGAACCTTAATGCCGGGTTATCGGCCTGCACCTGAATTATTGAAGATGCTGGGTGTGAATTAGGGTCTGTTACTTGTTTGGAGTGGTGCGGGGATTGTTCTCCCCACCATCATTCCTACCTTCACTTTTATCCTTTCTCTAAACCAGTATTACCAGCCGTTCTTTTGGCCTTATAGCGGCCTTATCGCATTGACAGTCCCGTTGTCGGCTATTAAGGTTGCGACCCTCTCGTAGTGCATAAGTTGATCAATTTCCGATCCAAAATTTTGGAGCAGTGGATTTAGTACTTATGTGTTGTACTTTTGTTGTTTATCTAGGGTGGTAACACCTCTTTTTAGAAGCTAGGGCGAATACATTGAATTCTGTAAAAATTGGCATTTGTGGCTTGGGAACAGTGGGCAGTGGCGCGGTGAATGTGCTGGGTCGTAATGCCGATGAAATTAATGCCCGTGCGGGCTGTGAGATTGTTATAAGCCAAATAGGCGCACGACGTGATAACCCAGCCTGCGACTTGGGTGATATCAGCGTATCCAGAGATATTTTTGATGTTGCTGAAAACCCTGAAATAGATATTTTAGTCGAGCTTATTGGGGGCACAACGGTAGCCAAAGAGCTGGTATTAAAAGCTATTGCTAATGGCAAACATGTGGTCACAGCTAATAAGGCGTTAATTGCTGAATTTGGTAACGAAATTTTTGCGGCGGCTACGGAAAAAGGTGTCACCGTTGCTTATGAAGCAGCAGTGGCAGGTGGTATCCCCATTATTAAAGCCCTTCGCGAAGGACTTTCTGCTAATCACATTGAATGGTTGGCGGGCATTATTAATGGCACAGGTAACTTTATTCTTACGGAGATGCGGGATAAAGGCCGTGACTTTGCCGATGTGCTGAAGGAGGCCCAAGAGTTAGGCTACGCTGAAGCAGATCCAACTTTTGATGTTGAAGGTATTGATGCCGCCCATAAGTTGGTGATTTTGGCTTCACTGGCATTTGGAATGCCCTTACAGTTCGATAAAGTTTTTACTGAAGGCATTAGTAAAATTGCACCCCAGGATGTGACGTACGCTCAAGAGCTTGGCTATCGTATTAAGCATTTGGGTATTGCTAGTCGCTCTTCTGAGAACAGTGATACTTCTAATGGAGGGATTGCTCTACGTGTGCACCCCACACTGATTCCTGAGAAACGGTTGATTGCCAATGTAGATGGCGTGATGAATGCTGTGCTGGTCAATGGTGATGCTGTTGGACCTACATTGTATTATGGCCCGGGTGCCGGTGCTGAACCGACGGCATCTTCTGTGATTGCGGATGTGGTTGATTTGGCCCGTACATTGACGGCTGCCCCTGAGCATCGTGTGCCCCATTTGGGTTTTCAGGCAGATAAATTAAATGATCTCGACATATTGCCCATTAGTGAAGTAGAAACGGCGTATTATCTTCGTCTCTCAGCTCTTGATGCGCCTGGTGTATTGTCAAAAGTCACCCAGATTTTGAGTGATGCTAAAATTAGCGTAGAAGCTGTGATTCAGAAGGAACCAGGCGCTGGCGAGGATCATGTGCCGTTGATTATTCTGACGGACCGCGTGATTGAAAAATCCCTTGATAGTGCTGTGACGCAAATTCAGCAGATGGATAGCATTGAGGGTGAAATTACCAAGATTCGTGTTGAGTCTCTTGGCTAAGGGCGCTCTTGAATATATGCCCTCTTACGAAAGGCTTCTTGGATAAACAATCTTTGCGGCATTTGGTTTCTAAAGAGTTAACATTTAGTTTTTATAGATAGGTAGTTATTGTGAAATATATCAGTACCCGTGGTCAGGCCCCATCTTTGTCATTTGAAGATGCGGTATTAGCAGGTTTAGCCAGTGACGGCGGGCTCTATGTTCCCGAAACCTTGCCACAGTTTTCTGCGGAAGAAATTGCATCTTGGGTTGGTCTTCCCTATCAAGAGCTGGCATTTAATATTATGTCGCCCTTTATGGCAGGTGAAGTCCCAGAAGATGACCTTCGTGAACTGATCAATAATACCTACAGCACATTTCGTCATGATGCTATCGCACCTCTGGTGCAAACAGCCCACAATGAATTTATTCTTGAATTGTTCCAGGGGCCAACATTGGCGTTTAAAGATTTTGCCCTGCAATTTCTTGGCAACTTGCTGGACTATATTCTGAAGAAACGCGACAAGCGTGTTGTCATTATGGGCGCGACTTCAGGTGATACGGGTTCAGCTGCTATTGAAGGCTGTCGCCACAGCGATAACGTCGATATTTTTATTCTGCATCCACACAACCGGGTATCTGAAGTACAACGCCGTCAGATGACGACGGTATTGGAAAAGAATGTTTTCAATATTGCTGTAGAAGGCAATTTTGATGATTGCCAAAATATGGTGAAAGGCAGCTTTGGTGATCAATCCTTCCTGCCAGAAGATCGCCAGTTAGTGGCTGTAAATTCCATTAACTGGGCTAGAATCATGGCCCAAATCGTCTACTATTTTTATGCCGGGCTGGCATTGGGTGCTCCCCATCGTCCCGTTGCATTCTCGGTGCCCACCGGCAACTTTGGCGATATCTTTGCGGGTTACTTGGCAAAACGCATGGGGCTACCTATTGATCAGCTTGTGGTTGCGACCAATGCCAATGATATTTTGCACCGTTGTATCAGTGAGAACGACCATAGCTTGCACGACTTGGTGCATAGCCTGTCGCCTTCTATGGATATCATGGTGTCTAGCAACTTCGAGCGGATGCTGTTTGATTTGTATGATCGTGATGGTGCGGCCATTAATGAATTAATGAGTAACTTCAAGCAAACAGGTAAGTTGGCTTTAAGTGAATCTGCACTGGTGAAAGCCCGTGAATTATTTACCAGCTATCGCCTGGATGATGATGCAATGATTAAAGTCATCGCTGATGTTTGGGAAAATACTGAATATTTACTAGACCCACATACAGCTATTGGTGTCGAGGCGGCACGTAAAACCCGTCGTCGTCAGGATATTCCTATGGTTTGTTTAGCTACGGCACATCCTGCTAAATTTCCCGAGGCAGTTCGCAAAGCGGGTTACCCACAAGACCCTTCATTGCCCCACCATATGGCCGATCTATTTGAGCGTGAAGAACGTTATTCAGTGCAACCTAATAACGTGGGCACTGTGCATCA
>JAJFKD010000084.1 GCA_021773405.1 Porticoccus sp. | reverse complement strand
GTTTAAGTAGTTAAAGTAAGTTGAGTAGGTTCGGTAGGTTTAGTATCAAGTAAGTCTGGGATATAGCTGGGATTTTAAATAATGGGAGAAATTGACCAGTCTATCCTAACGGAAGCTGCAGACCTAAGAGAGCAGCTAAACCGTCATAATCACCTCTACTATGTTCTCGATGACCCTTCTATTCCCGATGCAGAATATGATCGCTTACTAAGGCAGCTTCAAAAAATTGAAGCAGAATACCCTTCATTACGAACATCAGATTCTCCCACCCAGCGGGTAGGGGGTGAGCCACTTAAAGAATTTGATTCAGTGGTTCATGAAGTTCCTATGCTATCGCTAGATAACGCCTTTAGTGATGATGAATTGTTGGAGTTCCATCGCCGGGTAACTGAACGCCTTAAATTAGCTGGCCCCCTTTCCTATGTATGTGAGCCAAAGTTGGATGGTGTCGCTGTCAGCTTGTTATACCAGAATGGTATTTTGACCCGTGGAGCCACTCGAGGGGATGGTTTTACCGGGGAAGATATTACCGAAAATGTACGCACGATAAATTCAATTCCCTTAAAGCTTCAATCTGATCATCCTCCTGAGTTGTTAGAGGTGCGGGGTGAAATTTATCTGCCCAAAGCAGGTTTCGAAAAAATAAATCGAGAAGCCGCCGAAGCCGATGAAAAACAGTTTGTAAATCCGCGGAATGCAGCAGCAGGCAGCCTTCGCCAGTTAGATTCAAAAGTTACAGCATCTAGACCATTGGAAATGGCAGCTTATAGTTTGGGCCAAATATCAGGGCTGGAGCTATCAGAAAAAAGCTTGTCGGAAACACATTCAGGAACCTTAGAGCTGTTAAAACATTGGGGTTTTTTGATTAACCCCCATGTGGAGGTTGCTGCCGATATTGAAGGTTGCCTGAGTTATTACCAAAAAATGTCTGAGCTTCGAAATCAATTACCCTGTGAAATTGATGGCATTGTTTACAAAGTTGATGATCTTTCCCTTCAGCAGCGATTGGGTTTTGTTGCCAGGGCACCACGCTGGGCTATTGCAAGAAAATTTCCTGCTCAAGAAGAAATGACGCGCCTTCTCGATGTCGAGTTCCAGGTAGGGAGAACAGGCGCTGTAACCCCTGTGGCAAGGCTTGAACCTGTCTTTGTGGGTGGCGTGACAGTGAGTAATGCCACATTGCATAATCAGGACGAAGTAAAACGCTTGGGGGTGAAAGTAGGTGACACGGTCATTGTCCGCCGGGCGGGTGATGTGATTCCTCAGGTTGTAAAAGTCGTATTGGAAAAACGACCAGAAAATGCCCAGCAAATAGTATTTCCTGACCATTGCCCAGTCTGTAACTCTCCCGTGGAAAAGGTGGAGGGAGAAGCAGTTTCCCGTTGCTCTGGAGGCCTTGTTTGTTCTGCTCAACGTAAACAGGCGATCAAGCACTATGCTTCTCGCAAGGCAATGGATATTGAAGGCTTAGGCGATAAGCTGGTAGAGCAATTGGTGGATCAGGAATTAATTCATTCCGTTCAAGACTTATATCAGCTTGAGCTTGAGCAATTGGCCAATTTGGAGAGAATGGGTAAAAAATCAGCAGAAAACTTACTGTTGGCGTTGGATAAAACCAAGTCCACAACATTACCTCGTTTTCTTTACGCCCTTGGTATACGTGAAGTGGGGGAGGCAACTGCGCGATCCCTTGCCAAGCATTTTGGTGACTTGTCAGCATTACAATCAGCAACACAGGAAGAGTTACAAGAGGTTCCTGATGTAGGCCCTGTTGTTGCTCATTTTGTCCATGAATTTTTTGACCAAGAAGATAATTTGAAGGTTGTTGAGGGGTTATGCCATCGCGGTGTGCATTGGCCGTCTCTAGATACAGATAACGATGATGCACTTCCACTATCTGGGCAAACCTGGGTGCTTACCGGCACGATGGAGGTGATGGGGCGTTCTGAAGCAAAAGAAAAATTACAGCTGTTGGGTGCTAAAGTCTCAGGCAGTGTCTCTGCTAAAACAGATTGTGTTGTCGCAGGCCCCGGTGCGGGTTCAAAATTGAAAAAGGCCCAGGAACTTGATATTTCCATATTGGATGAGTCTGCCTTTTTGGATTTGCTAAAAGACAATAATTTGTTTTGACCTGCGAATAATTCAGTCATGCAAACAACAGCGGAAAGCTCTTCCAGTAATCACCCCGTAGGCAATTTCAAGACATACTTGGGCGGTGTGGGTGCGAGTTCCCTGGCTCAAGGGCTACAAATTGTTATTTTCCCATGGTTACTAGTGGGTATTCTCAATGAATCAGCCCTTCGGGTTGGTTATGCTCAGATGGCGCTAATGCTGCCACAACTATTTTTCATTCTTCTGGGTGGTGTGGTATCGGATAACCGACACCTTGGACACCATTTGTTTCGCTTGTATCTGTTTTATTGTGTGCCCTGTTTTGTGTTGTTAGTAGCGGTATGGCAGGGCTACCTGTCATTCGGTTTGATGCTTTTATTTGGTGTTTGTTTTGGCACAGTGACGGCATTCATTCAGCCAGCGAGAGAGAGCCTGTTATCCCAGGTGGTAGACACACAGTTGCAGCGGGCTGTGGCCAAAGCCTCTTTTATTCAATTTTCAGCACA
>JAJFKD010000083.1 GCA_021773405.1 Porticoccus sp. | reverse complement strand
TTAACCCATGCTTATTTTGGTCAATCCGAATATAAGAAATAGTAGTTGTTGGTTTTTAGTCTATTTTTGGATTAGATTATTCTTTAGGTTAAATAGCTACTCTTGTAATAAGTCATGTGTTTCAGAAAAAGGTGGTTTAAAACGTGCCTATAGGCTTTGGTGACAAACTGGTGATTGCGATTTCATCCCGGGCATTATTTAATCTGGATGATAGCCACAAAATTTTTGAAGAACAGGGATTAGATTCTTATTCCCAGTATCAGATGGATCATGAGGATGAAATATTAGCGCCAGGTGAAGCCTTTCCTTTAGTAAAAAAACTTCTTCGTATTAATGAAAAGCTGAGTGGCGAACCAAAGGTAGAGGTTATTCTGCTATCACGCAATTCTGCCGATACGGGTTTAAGAATTTTTAATTCTATAGAACACCACCAGTTAAATATCACGCGTGCTGCCTTTTGTGGAGGTGAAAGCCCTTATCGTTATGTGGAGGCATTTGGCTGTCATCTATTTTTGTCTACCCATGCTGAGGATGTACGTAATGCATTGGAAAATGGCGTGGCTGCTGCAACATTAATGTCCTCAGGTGCTGAAGATAAGGGTGGTGATGAGCTAAAATTTGCTTTTGATGGCGATGCCGTTTTATTTTCTGATGAGTCAGAACGTATCTATAAGCAGGGTGGGCTTGACGCCTTTACTGAAAATGAAAAAGCCGAAGCTAAAAAACCCATGAGTGGAGGGCCGTTTAAGCATTTCCTACAGGCTTTACATGGCTTGCAGTCTGAATTTCCTGCTAAAAGCTGCCCAATTCGTACGGCGTTAGTGACTGCTCGTTCAGCACCAGCCCATGAGCGGGTAGTAAGAACCTTAAGAGCCTGGGATATTCGTATTGATGAATCTTTATTTTTAGGTGGGTTAAGCAAAGGTGAGTTTTTGAAATCCTACGGTGCAGATGTTTTTTTCGATGATCAGCACCGGCATTGTGAATCTGCTGTGCCTCATGTGGCTACAGGTCATGTGCCACACGGTGTAGCGAATGAGCCTGAACCCTCTCGATAAGCAGCTTCCTAATCAAACCTGTTAGAAAATAGTAACTGCCCTAAAACATAGTGAACTTCAAACCTATCCCCAGCAGTAAAAAGGCTAGGATGGGTTGTAAAACTTGGCTTGGTATTTTTGCAGCAAGCTTGGTGCCTACATGGATTGCTGGTAGTGATCCGATCAGTAAGCTTACAAGTAGGACTAAATCTACATTACCCAATAAAAATAGATGGCTCAATCCTGCAATTAAGGTGAGAGGTACTGCATGGGCAATGTCTGTCCCAACGATATGTAACGCGGGTAACCTTGGGTATAACGTCATCAGCAATGCAGCACAGAATGCTCCTGCACCAACGGACGAGAGGGTAACAAATACACCCAAAAAAATACCGGCAATAAAGGTAACTTTTGTGGCATTAACTTGAAAAAATGAACCGATAGGGCCATGTGGGCGGTCAGAGCTATCCCTTAGAAATCGTTTAAACAGGATAACGACGGCGGTGAAAATCAACATGATACCAAGGCTGGTAGTAAGAATTTCCTTGTACTCATCAGCATTGGTAAATACTTGATCGAGCAAAATGACCGTAATAATTGAGGCGGGGATACTTCCCGCTGCTAAATAGCCGACAAGCCGCCATTGCACACTGTTCTGGCGGCCATGAGCAAGAACACCGCTCGATTTAGTCGCTGCGGCATAGAGTAAATCAGTTCCAATAGCAACGTTATAGGGAATGCCAAAAAGTATCAGTAAAGGTGTCATTAATGAACCTCCACCCACTCCTGTGAGTCCAACAACGAGACCAACAAAAGCTCCGGAAAGGATATATAGCAGAAAATCTAGCAAAATGGATAATCCAACAATTGAAAGCCCAGCAACGCCTTGTTATTCCGGTTTGATATTAAAGGCTGGCAACTCTAGCAATTTATATCTATTCTTCAAAGTAATAGTTTTTTATATTTTTAGATCATTGGCTTCTAGATGATGCATAAAGAAATAAACGAAATAGTAGATAGATAGGTTAAGTAATGAAATTACAGCAATTACGTTATATTTGGGAAGTTGCTCACCATGAGCTGAATGTTTCGGCGACAGCCCAAAGCCTGTACACATCACAGCCTGGTATTAGCAAGCAAATAAGATTACTTGAGGATGAGTTAGGTGTAGAAATCTTCTCTCGCAGCGGCAAGCACTTAACAAGAATTACACCTGCAGGTGAAGAGATACTCCAGGTAGCCGGCGATATTTTGAGGCAAGTGGATAGCATTAAGCAGCTTGCTCAAGAGCACAATAACCCAAGTAAGGGCAGCTTAACGATTGCTACAACTCACACACAAGCACGTTATGCATTACCTGGAGTGATTGAATCCTTTATCAATAAATACCCGGATGTGTCTCTACACATGCACCAGGGTACACCCATTCAGATATCTGAGCAGGCAGCTGATGGCGCAGTGGATTTTGCAATTGCTACGGAAGCATTAGAGCTTTTCAATGATTTATTAATGATGCCTTGCTACCGTTGGAATCGCTGTATTTTAGTACCAAGAAATCATCCTTTGGCACAAAGTTCAGAGCTGACTCTTGAAGAGGTGGCTAACTTTCCTTTGGTGACCTACGTCTTCGGTTTTACCGGACGTTCTAAACTCGATGAAGCATTTAATGATCGGGGCTTGATACCTAAGGTTGTTTTTACAGCAACAGATGCTGATGTCATTAAAACCTATGTGAGGCTAGGGCTTGGAATCGGTATTGTGGCTCATATGGCCTATGACCCTGAAAAAGACAGTGACTTGGTGGCTTTAGAAGCAAAACACCTGTTTAAACCCAGTGTAACGAGCATTGGCTTCCGAAGAGGTACTTATTTGCGTACTTATATGTATGACTTTATTGAGTTGTTTGCGCCACACCTGACACGTGATCGGGTGGATGAGGCTTGTTCCATACACGCAAGGGATGATTTAGAGCGGTTTTTCAGTGCAATAGAGCTGCCAGAGCTTTAAAAGAGAAACTAGAAAAGGACTAACGTTGAAGAGCTTTAGGGCAAGCAGCTGTTGGTTCTAATCGACTAACAGCTGAACGTTCTGTGATTAAAGGTTATAAAAAGTCCAAATCAGGGTTATCGTTCAGAATTTCTTTCAATTCATCTGCTTCTTGAGTTTTCTGGTTAAGGACTTCTTTTACAAACTTGAAGTAGACCGTATAAATGACGGGAGCTTCACCATCTTTTTCCACAAGAAAGAAAGGGGCCTGCTCTACATTGTAGAGCGAAGCCAATTCCATACCGGGAGATGAGGGGTCACGCTCATCAGCTATGAGTACTTCATCGATCATTTCAGTCTGGCCTGCATCATCCATTTTCTGTTGTACTTCGTTGCACTTTTTACAGAAACTGCCATCCAGTTTGATCTTTTTAACGAAAGTGATTCTCATATTGGTATTTCCTATCGGTACTTTCTATTAGTACTAGCTATTGCTACTTCTAGTACTAGCTATTGGTACTTCCTACAAGTATTTCCTAACTTGTATGCCTTAACGTGAAATAAGCTTAAGAATAACGCTGTTATTTCTTAATATTTACATCATGTAAGCCACATTCTTTTAATGTCGCTTCTTCCCACCACCAGCGGCCTTCACGTTCATGTTGACCGGGCCCTGTTGGACGTGTACAGGGTTCACAGCCGATGCTGATAAAGCCTTGATCATGCAATTCATTGTAGGGCACATCATTACTACGGATGTAATCCCATACTTCTTGAGAGCTCAGGTTCGCTAAAGGGTTAAATTTAGTCAAACTATCGCCTGGGCGTGCAAAAGCTTTATCGTCCTGTATTACAGGGATAGCGGCACGTGTACCTGGACTTTGATCTCGGCGTTGACCTGTAATCCATGCATCAACAGTCAGTAGTTTACGGCGCAATGGGCCAATCTTTCTGATACTGCAGCATTCTTTGTGGTCATCTTGATAAAAGCTGAAAAGGCCTTTTTCACGAACCAGCTTATTAACAGCCTCTGACTCAGGGTAAACAACATCAATATCAATATTGTAGTGGTTACGCACTTTTTCAATATAGCGGTAGGTTTCCGCATGAAGGCGACCGGTATCCAGGGAAAATACCTGTACTTTCTCAGGTGCAATTTTATAAGCCATATCAACCAGCACGACATCTTCTGCGCCACTGAATGAAATAGCGATATTATCAAATTCATTCAGGGCGTAGGCTAGAACTTCCTGAGGTGTTTGAGCGGAAAGTTTTTGGTCTAAATCGACCGTAGATACAAGGTTATCAGCCATTGGACTCTTTAATATCCTCTAATATGTTATCGACCGTGTTTATCAGGTCGCGCATGATAGCAGAGCCGTAACTAAAGAAAAAATAATCAGAAAATATATCGTGCATACATACAGCTATTAGTGGGTGCCTTTTACCTATTTTTTATACAAGGTGCATTGCTCTTCTAAGGTGTTATTGCACTGTGCTTTGTAACTCGTTAGAGTGGCGCGGTTTTGATTAATCATCATATAGATAGAGAGGATTGCATAGTGGAAATCGCATGTTTGGACCTGGAAGGCGTATTGATTCCAGAAATTTGGATTGCTTTTGCTGAAAAAACTGGCATTGAAGCACTAAAAAGAACAACACGCGATGAGCCTGATTACGATGTGCTGATGCGATATCGTTTAGACATCCTTGAAGAAAATGGCCTTGGATTAAATGAAATCCAGGAGGTGATTGCGACATTATCTCCCCTTGATGGTGCTAAGGACTTTGTAGATTGGCTACGTGAACGCTTTCAGGTCGTCATCCTTTCGGATACATTTTATGAGTTTGCCCAACCGTTAATGCGTCAATTGGGTTTCCCTACGCTTTTATGCCATAAGCTTGAAGTAGATAAGACGGGAAAGGTTACAGACTATAAATTGCGCCAGGCCAACCCGAAACGTCAAGCGGTCGTCGGTTTTAAGAGTATGTATTACCGTACCATTGCTGCGGGTGATTCCTATAATGATACAACTATGCTGGCAGAAGCAGATGCTGGTATTTTGTTCCATGCACCACAAAATGTGATTGATGAATTCCCTCAATTCCCTGCTGTACAGGATTTTGAGTCACTGAAGAAAGAGTTTCTAAAAGCGAGTAATCGTGATTTAACGTTGTAAATTCAGCTTACCTCCTGATTGATGAGATCAGGAGGTGAATAGGGTGACCAACCCAAGCGTTTTCATTACGTTTATAAAGATTTTTTCTTAAAATTCTAATTATTAGACTTTATAAGTACCTTAATCTTATCCAGGCTTTCCTGATATTCATTTTCAGCATCTGAATCAGCAACGATACCGCCACCTCCCCAACAGTGAAGTTGTGTACCGTCAGAAATCAGCGTGCGGATGGCAATGTTTGTATCCATACGTCCAGTAGTACTGATATAACCAATGCTTCCGCAGTATACAGAGCGCCGACAAGGCTCTAATTCCTCAATAATTTCCATAGCACGCTTCTTTGGTGCACCAGTAATTGAACCGCCAGGAAAACATCCTTTTAATAAGGATACGGGGGTTTCCCCTTGTTTTAATGTGCCCGTGACGGTACTGACAAGATGATGGACATTGGGATAGCTTTCCAGCGCAAATAGCTTTGGAACACGTATTGATCCAGGTTTGCAGGTTTTACCCAAATCATTGCGTAATAAATCCACAATCATCAGGTTTTCGGCACGATTTTTCTGACTATTCATTAATGAGATGGCATTTTGCTGATCCTCTTCTACCGTTGTTCCCCGCTTCATCGTCCCCTTGATTGGTTTAGTCTCCACTTGTCCCATAGACAGCTTTAGGAAGCGCTCTGGCGATAGGCTAAGGATAGATTCACCTTTATCACCCCATTGGTAAAAACAACTAAAAGGTGATGGTAAAACTCGTCGAAAATAACGATAAAGCTCCCAGTTATCACCATTAAATGGTGTAGAAAAATGCTGAGCAAAATTAACTTGGTAGCAATCACCAGCCTGGATATAGTCATTGATGGATCTGATCGCATCAAAGTAATCATTTTTCGGTAGAGACGAAGAAAATGCCTCAAAATGGTTTGAGGTCTTTTCGGTGTGTTTTTTAGGCGTTAGTTTAGTGGTTAGTTCTGAAAGTTCAGGGGCATTTTCCAGGCAGTATTTAACTTCATCGCGTAATGATTTAGAGCAGTTGTCACGAAAGAAAAGCCAGGCTTTTTGGGAAGAATGATTCAGTACTAATGCCCAACTATAGTTGCCAATACGCATATCTGGCAGGGTGTCGAGTTTTTCAGGGCAGTTTTTAAAGCCGCTATTTCCTATTTGGATCCGTCGCCCCAAATCATATCCAAAATAGCCCGCTAATCCGCCTATAAATGGATAATTATTTAAACGGTTATCTTGTGTTTTCTGTGATAGATATAGTTGTTCACAAAGGGAAAAGGGATCTTCTTTTGAAAGGGTAGTGCTGTTTCTATCGATAATGTGGGTTGTATCTCCCACAGTATTAAATATTTGCTCTGGGTCCGCTGTGATAATGTCAAAGCGACCATACAAGCTTCGTGGCTTCCCACTATCTAACCAAATAGCATCCGGCATATGGCGGATCGCAGCAAAAAGCGGCTCAGCATCTGAGCGATAGGGGAAGTCAATAATCTCTACCTTGGGCATGGTGCGCTAGTCTACGTCAGTCTTTACTAAATACAATGAGGATGAGGCGCAATTGTCCATGACAAAATGTAAATAACGCCACATAATTCTCGATTCATATTTTATCTATTTGTAGGGAACCATTGCCCTAAAGAATATATAGTGGCAACCTCTTTTATTGTGAATTTTATACTTGCCGCACTATGAGCTTTTATCGTCTTGAAAGTACTATTAACCTAATAGAAGGGTATTCCAGGCAATTTATTGTCGATGGGGAAGATATGCTTCTGGTTCATAGTGGTGGATTGACCCGTTTAATTTCTACTGCGTGCCCACATGATGGTTATCCGTTAAAGAAAGCAAAGTTGGCCAATGGCTGTATTCAATGCCCAAAACATCGTATCTGCTTTAGTCTGGATAATGGCCGTGCATTAGGTGGCGAAGCTGTAGCAGATGTTGCTGGCCTTAATCGATATGATCTTGCAGAGGTTGATGGCGAAACTGGCATCTACATCTGACTGGTAGTGTTCAAACTCGATAGCGCTTAACAAGTAGTAGTAACAAATCTAGCAGTAATAAATTTAAAAAATAAGGAGTATGCATGACTTATTCGACCCCTGATTTATGTGATGACAACCCCGAATTAGTTCGAGTGTTAGAGCCAATGATGGCTAACTTTGGTGGGCGTGAGTCTTTTGGTGGAGAGATTGTGACTATTAAGTGTCATGAAGATAATTCTTTAGTAAAAGAGAATGCAGCTAAGCCGGGACATGGAAAGGTCATGGTAGTCGATGGAGGTGGTTCACTACGCCGGGCATTATTGGGCGATATGATTGCTGAGAATGCGGTTAAAAATGGTTGGGAAGGACTTATTATTTATGGCTGTGTACGAGATGTAGACGCCTTAGTAACTTTGGATCTTGGTGTGCAAGCACTGGCAAGTATTCCCCTAAAAACGGATAAAAGAGGGATAGGGGATCTTAATGTTGACTTAATATTTGGTGGTGTGACATTCATTCCAGGTGAATATGTGTATGCAGACAATAATGGAGTTGTTGTTTCATCGGAGTCGCTGTCAGCAGATTAGAGAAAAGCCAAATCAGTGATTTATATAAGCTATTCAGGCGATTAAGTGATGAGTTGGAAAAATACAGAAAAAAACTATGGTCTTCTGTCTATAACCTTTCATTGGCTTATGTTTTTTTTGATCGTATCGGTTTATGCATGTATAGAGTTAAGAGAGCTGTACCCAAAAGGTAGTGACCCCAGAAATGCCCTAAAAATGTGGCATTTCATGTTAGGTTTATCGGTATTCGTATTGGTTTGGTTACGTTTGGTCGCACGGTCATTACAGTTGAAGCCTGAATCTCTAGCAAACATGAAAGATTGGCAAAACCTGCTTGCAAAGGTTATGCATTACCTTCTGTATATCTTTATGGTTAGTATGCCGTTAATGGGTTGGTTAATTCTCAGTGCTGAAGGAAAAACTATTCCATTTTATGGTTTAACACTTCCAGCGTTGGTTGCAGAGAATCATGAATTGGCCGAATGGGTAGAGGAAATTCATGAGTTAGTCGGTACAGTTGGCTATGTATTGATTGCTATTCATACTGTGGCTGCGCTGTTCCATCATTACATATTAAAAGATAGCGCTTTAAGGAGAATACTCCCAGGTAATAAGGTATCTCGCTGACAGTAAAATATATTTTCAATGAGTACATGATTTATATACTATTCTGTTTTAGTTTACTTTGGCACAATAAGCCTGTTTGTGAATTTTGTTCCTGATTTAAATGTTGTTCTAAGGAGAACACAGATGCGATCTGTACGTTTTATGTTAGCTATTGGAATTGCTGTAACGCTACTTGGTTGTAGCGAAGAGCAAAAAGCACCCGTATCCGCTTCTGTGGTGGCTGGCGAAAAATTATTTCAAGAGAATTGCTCAGGGTGCCACCCTCGTAGTGGTCGCGGTGATTACCTTAAACGTATTCCTGCAACACTTTTAACTCGAAAATCCCAACATGAACTGATGGAATGGATTAAAGGGGCGGGACAGCACCGGGAAATGCCTTCATTCGAAAATCTTTCAGATGAGCAAAGAGCATCATTGGCGGACTACCTTCATAGTCAAATTATGAAGTAAGCAGTAGGCAGCGATTTTTCTTTAGGTCTTTCGCTCTTAGTTAGTATTTCACCCTTATTCTAAATGGGGTGAGATGCTCAGATATATCGCATAACTATTTTTTTAATTAGGTGTTTTTCTTCATATAGAACATGAAGTTTTAGGCAAAAAAAAGGAGCTGCATAAGCAACTCCTAAAAAATCCTAAAAAAAGGATTATGTGAATATCGTTTTTAATCAGTCACTATTTTCAGGCATGAAACATCAATATCAGCATCAAAATATGCCATGCCTAATTTACTTAGGTATTCCATACGGTCTGCTTTCATCAAATCTATTTCAGGTGTGCCTAGATTATTCGCTTGATAAATCCCCGCCAGATAAGCCATAAAGTTTTCACCCTCTTTAACTAGCAGTAAGCTTGCTGCACCTACATCCGGTTTTACTTGGCGATTCAATTCTCCTGGAAGTTTTACAGCAAACACTACAGGGTGCTCATCACCCTCAACCCGCACACTACGGTCCCTCACTGTTTGTTTAGCCCAATAAAAAGCTAGTTCTCTGCTTTGTGTCAAAAATACTGGCTCAGTCTGCTCTGTATAGGCATTGCCGATAGTCGCCATGGTTTTTTTGGCAGCTTCCTTGAGCTCTCTATCGCCTGAACGCTTCAAGCCCTGCGCTTTGATTGAGTCAACAAGCGCCGATGAAGTACCGTGATACCAGGTATCATTCGAAGTAAAACCTTGTTCGGTTAACAAATCTTTCGCATCTTGAAGAAAAGCAGGTGTATCAGTCATATTCGAAATCACTTCATCATTTTACAGTAGAAAGAAGATTTGAATTCTAACGTAAAACAGGCATTTAATTATTTTTCAGATAATTAGAACCATCTTGTTCATACAACTAGTCATAAAAAAGGCAGCACCTTGTAGAAAGGGCCGCCTCTTTTTCCAAGGATAGTTATATCCAAGGGGGCTGTACCCTAGTTATGCAAAAGCATCACCGGGGTACATCACTTCAAACTAATTCAGCTTAAGCGAACTGGTTAGATGTGTTTTTCGCGCCACCAGCTTTCAGAGCATTCTCGCCAGCATAGTATTCTTTGTGATCATCACCCAGGTCAGAACCAGACATGTTTTGGTGTTTAACACAAGCAATTCCTTGGCGGATCTCTTTACGCTGTACGCCTTCAACATAACCTAGCATACCTTGGTCACCAAAGTACTCTTTGGCCAAGTTATCAACAGATAATGCAGTTGTGTGATAAGTAGGCAGAGTGATCAAGTGATGGAATACATTTGCTTCACGTGAACAGTCAGCTTGGAAAGTACGAACACGTGCATCTGCTTCAGCAGAAAGCTCAGAATCATCATACTTAGCATTCATCAGGTCATTACGATCGTAGTCAGAAACATCTTTACCCGCTTCAGTCCAAGCATCATAGGCTTGTTGACGGAAGTTCAGCGTCCAGTTGAAAGAAGGTGAGTTGTTGTAAACCAGCTTCGCGTCTGGGTGTGCTTTACGAACTTCGTCCATCATGTCTTTAATTTCATGAACAGTCGGAACAGCAGTTTCGATCCACAATAGATCGGCACCAGCGTTAATCGCTTCGATACAATCGAATACACAACGCTCATGACCAGTTCCTTGACGGAATTGGTACAGACCTGAAGGCAGACGCTTAGGACGAACCAGCTTGCCATCACGGTTGAAACATACGTCGCCTTCAGCCATGTCAGCAACGTCGATTTCTTCAACATCCAGGAAGGAGTTGTAAACATCACCCTGGTCGCCAGGCTCTTTAACAACAGCGATTTCTTTGGTCAGGCCAGCACCTTCAGAGTCAGTACGAGCAACGATAAGACCATTGTCAACGCCTAGCTCAAGAAATGCATAACGCAGAGCACGCAGTTTAGAGTGGAAGTCAGCGTGAGGTACGGTTACTTTACCGTCCTGGTGACCACATTGCTTTTCATCAGCAACTTGGTTTTCGATCTGCAGGCAACATGCGCCAGCTTCGATCATTTGCTTAGCCATCAGGTAAGTCGCTTCAGCGTTACCGAAACCAGCATCGATATCAGCGATAATGGGCACTACGTGAGTCACGTGGTTGTCAATTTGGTTTTGAATATCTTTCGCTTTTACTTCATCACCTGCTTCACGAGCAGCATCCAAAGCACGGAACAAGCCGCCTAATTCACGTGCGTCAGCTTGACGCAGGAAGGTGTAAAGCTCTTCTACTAAACCAGCAACAGCAGTTTTCTCGTGCATAGATTGGTCAGGGAGAGGACCGAAGTCAGAACGCAACGCTGCAACCATCCAACCAGAAAGGTACAAATAGCGACGATCAGTTTGGCCATTGAAGTGTTTCTTAATAGAAATCATCTTCTGTTGACCAACAAAACCATGCCAGCAACCCAGAGACTGAGTGTACTTAGTCTTGTCAGCATCAAATGCGGCCATGTCAGCTCGCATGATGTCAGCTGTATATTTCGCGATATCCAAGCCAGTCTTGAATTTGTTTTGAGCACGCATGCGAGCAACAGATTCAGGGTTGATAGCATTCCATGCATCGCCGTTGGTGTCGCACAGAGCAGCAACTGCTGCAATGTCGTTTGTATAGTTTGACATGTTCAGTCCTTCCAGATTGAAAACAGTAAATAGGTATATTACGGAAACGAATTCTAGCCACAGACCCAAAATTTAGCTAATCTATAGTTCTTATTTCCGGTATTTTTAATGTGAATACAGTCAGTGGTGTCCCAATGGCTGTTTACGACAAGTAGTTGTATGTGAGTAATTGAATATGAATATCCGTAGCGTTGATCTAAATCTGCTCGTTTATCTTGATATCCTTTTAAAGGAACGCAATGTAACTCGTGCTGCTGAGGCGCTAGGTATCAGCCAGCCTGCCATGAGCAATGGTTTGAGGCGATTACGTGAGTTATTCAACGATCCTTTACTTGTGCGTACCAGTGATGGGATGACACCCACCGAACGAGCGGAACAATTACAGCCCGTTGTTAGAGAGGTATTGGCATCAATAGAAAAGGCCGTTGAACCACGCAGTGAGTTTAATGCAGCTGAAGCTGATCGAGTATTTCGTATTTCGGTAAGTGACTATACAGAATCAACATTGTTACCTCATTTAATGCGTAGACTGCGTTCTGAGGCACCCAATATTACGCTAGACGTACTTACCCCTAGTGATATTAGTTATCAGGATGTAGAGCAGGGCACTGTCGACTTAGTTATCAATCGGTTTGATGTATTGCCACAGTCTTTCCATCAAATGACTATATGGCGAGATACATTTTCATGTCTAATCAGTGACCATAATCCAATTCGTGATGATTTTTCCCTTGATAATTATCTGGACTCTGGGCATGTATGGGTCAGTAAAACAGGTATGGGCGTGGGTGTAGGTATGGAACCTGGTGCTGTACAACGCCTAGGGTGGGTTGATGAAGCATTAGCTAAACTTGGAAAGCAGCGCCGCATAAGAGTTTTCACACGCCACTATCAAGCGGCCATGAGGCTGGCTGAATTACGTGACCTGGTGATTACCTTGCCCTCTAAGGCCGCGGAATTACTTAAAGACAATCCCAACGTGGTAATTTTAAAACCACCTTTTGATATTCCAGAAATTGAACTAAAAATGGCCTGGAGCCCCTTGCTTCAGCACAATCCTGCTCACCAATGGATGCGTCGCCTTATTGCAGACGTTGCTAGCACACTGGATTAAAAAAAGCGTAATAGACCTGTAGAAAAAAGCACCTCTTTATTCGTTAAAGGAATAGCGGGAATATATCCTATAAAATTGCTAAATGCCTGGGGTATTCCCTACAATCAAGGCCTTTTTTATACTATCGAATTTATACAATTCAAACCCTTACATTAGCTAAAAGCAAAGGCACTTTCATGAGTAATTCTTCTATAGGTAACCCCTCGACTAACTCCGTTGATGAACGCGTAGAAGTGAGCGGACTACAAGTTGCTCG
>JAJFKD010000082.1 GCA_021773405.1 Porticoccus sp. | reverse complement strand
TGAGAAAGCAATGGCAGAGTATATTGTGCATTTATATCAGGAGCCGGATGTCCGGCAACAATTGATTGAAAATGGCATTGATGCAGTGCAACCCTATGCCTGGCCTCAGGTGAAAGGGCAATGGCTATCTCTCTATAGTGCAGTGGGAGATGGTGCATGAGTCTGTATACCAAATGGGTATCGGGAGCGCTGTTCCCTCTTCATGAGCGCCTTAAAAAACATACCACTGTGCAGGTTCGCAGGGATATGGAGCGTTCACAATGGTGGACTGTCAATGAACTGGAACAGCTGCAATTGGAGAAGCTTCGGGGGTTTCTGACAGATATTGGACAGAATGTTCCTTATTATCGAGATTTATTTAAAACTATAGGGTTTGCTCCCGATGCAATTGCATCATTGCAGGATTTACAGCAATTACCATTAACGGGTAAGCCCGAAATTAGGGCAAATACAGATGTCTTGAAAGCGGATAATGCCATTGGTTTATCTCGTTTTAATACTGGTGGTTCAAGTGGTGAGCCATTAATCTTTTTTATTGGTAGTCAGAGAGTTAGCCATGATGTAGCGGCCAAGTGGCGTGCTACCCGATGGTGGAATGTAGATATTGGCGACCCTGAAATTGTTGTCTGGGGTTCTCCCATTGAATTGGGTGCACAGGATCGTGTCCGGCAAATAAGAGATAAGTTATTTAGAACCCAGCTATTGCCTGCTTTTGAAATGTCTGATGAGAAACTCGACCAGTTTGTATCGACCATTCAGCAGGTCTCCCCGCCTATGTTGTTTGGCTACCCATCGGCATTGGCACATATTGCCCAACATGCTCAGAAAAAAAGTATTAAATTGGATGGCTTGGGCATCCGCGTAGCCTTTGTCACCTCTGAACGATTGTATGATTATCAACGGGAAAAAATTGAACAGGTATTTGGTTGCCCTGTGGCTAACGGCTATGGTGGCCGAGATGCAGGTTTTATAGCCCACCAATGCCCCGAAGGTAGTATGCATATCACCGCTGAAGACATCATTGTTGAAATAATTGATAGTGAAGACAGGGTGTTGCCACCGGGTGAGTCAGGAGAAATTGTGGTGACACACTTAGCTACCAGTGATTTCCCTTTTGTTCGTTATCGCACGGGAGATGTGGGGGTGCTCAGTGACGCCTCTTGTTCCTGTGGACGAGGGTTGCCGGTACTAAAAGAAATTCAAGGGCGCTCTACAGATTTTCTGCTAGCCCAGGATGGCACGGTGTTGCATGGGTTGGCGCTGATTTACATCTTGAGGGATTTGCCTGGTATTGCGTTATTTAAAATTACCCAGGAATCACTGGATTTAACCCGTGTTGATATTGTGCGAGGTGATGACTATGTCTCCTCAAATGAACAAGCGATCATAGACGTCTTTCAACAGAGGTTGGGGAATGAGGTTCAGGTCGATATTGCCTATTGCGATGAAATCGAGCCGGAAAAGTCAGGGAAGTTTCGCTACGTCGTGAGCAAGGTGTCAGTATGACGAGCAACAGGGATAGATAACTTAGATGCGTGATATTCTCGTTACATTACTAGTCTTTGGTAGCCTGCCATTTATTTTGCGCCATGCTTATATTGGTGTGCTGGTTTGGTCGTGGTTGAGTTATATGAATCCTCATAGGCTTTCATGGGGGTTTGCCTACAGTATGCCCTTTGCACAGATTGTTGCTGTCATATTATTCATATCGTTGTTGTTTAGTAATGAAAAACAGAAGCCTCCTATTAATTCCACTGTTGTCGTGTGGTTTGTTTTTATTCTTTGGATGGCAATTGCCACGTTTAATGCTCAATATTCAGATCCAGCAATGGATATGTACCTCCAAATACTAAAGGTTCAGGTTATGACATTTCTAACACTGATTTTGATTACAGATGAAAAAAAACTTAACCAGCTTATCTGGGTTATTGTTGCATCTATTGGTTTTTTTAGTGTTAAGGGGGGCATCTTTACTTTATTAACTGGTGGAGCATTTCGTGTTTATGGTCCTCCTTCCAGTAATATTGCAGAAAATAATGCATTAGCTGTTGCGGTATTAATGGTCATTCCTCTAATGGTTTATCTCTATCATATATCTTCTAATAAATGGGTTCGTTACGGTTTGATTTTTAGCATTACCATGAGCCTAGTGTCTGTAATTGGTTCCCAGTCCAGGGGTGCAGTCATAGCAGTTTTGGGAGTAGGGTTGTTCTTTTGGTTAAAAACTAAAACTAAGATAGCTAGTGGGTTGGCAATTATATTTTTTGCATCACTGTTGTTTACATTTATGCCAGAAAGTTGGCACGAAAGGGTTGAGAGTATTTATAGTTATCAAGAAGATGAATCGGCTATGTCTCGAATTAATTCTTGGCAATACAGCATAAATGTAGCAAATGACAGGTTGACGGGCGGAGGCCTGCAATCTTGGTCAAAAGAAATGTTTGCTCTTTACGCTCCAAACCCTGATAGCGTATTTGTAGCTCATAGTATCTATTTCTCAGTATTGGCGGACCATGGTTGGCCAGGATTAATTTTATTTCTTTCTATTTTAGGTTTGACTTGGAGAAGCCTTTCAAAAGTTATTAGCCGTACTAAGGATATTGAAGGTTCACCTCCTAACCTTTTGGCACGGATGTTACAAGTAAGTCTTATTGCCTATATGTTTGGGGGCCTATTTTTAAGCCTTTCTTATTTTGATTTACCTTGGCATTTGATAACGATGGCAATACTGCTTGTACGATTATTCACAAATGATGAAGCTTCTTCATCAAATATGTTGCATGGGCGAGTTCCTATTAAATGAAAAATTACGGTAGTTGCTTAGAGCTGGTGCTTAGAAACTATTAAAAAATACCTAGTTATAAACAAGAATTATGGTTTTAACAGAAGTATCTAGCAGTCTTTTTTGATATTGGATTAAATTTTATGTCAGAACTAAAACCTTTTATTAGTGTTGTCGTTCCAACCCGTAATAGGATTGATTGGCTGCGCCGTTGCCTGGTTGGTATTAAAGAGCAGGATTACCATAATTATGAAGTGGTTGTGGTTGATGATGGTTCCAGTGCTGAGGTCATAGAGGCTTATCAAAATATGATGGTTGAGTTCGGTCCTGAATATCACTTGATTCGGGCTAATACTGATGAAAATCGTCGGTTGGGGCCATCAGTAACACGGAATATAGGTATTGATAAAGCCACTGGAGAGTACGTTGCATTTTGTGATGATGATGATTATTGGTGTCGAGATAATTTGCTTTCTACAGCGGCTAATGCTCTTAAAAAGACCAAAGCAGAGCTTTATTTCAGCAATCAAAAAATTCTGCATGGAGATGAAATTGTTTCGAATACGAGTTTTTCTCGTGTTGAGAAAAGCCTGAGTAAAGAACAGCGGTTAAATGATAGCCCTGTTTATCAAATCAGCCGGGGGCAAATACTAAATTTCCCTGATTACGCGCATTTGAATATTACGATTGCAAAAAAGCCTTTGTTGGAGAGTGTAAGTGGGTTTTGGGAAGAAACTCGTTATGCTGAAGACGTAGACTTATTTGTTCGGCTAAGCGATGTGGCAGAAGGTATTCTATTCCGGCCGGACGTTTGTTCAGCCCATAATGCTCCAGTCAAGCATGACAGGGAATCAGCTTCCAAAATTGTTGGTGATATTAATCGTAGGTTGTTGGAAAATTCTGTGTATTGGCACTTATTAGCAGTTTGTAAGTCTCCAGAAGCTCTACAATATGCTAGTTCATCACTCTCATCTAATTCAAAGCTTCTTACTCAAGAACTGGTTGCAAAACAATCTTATAAAGCCGCAAATTCTGTTGCTCGCATGGCTTTTGGTGCTAAACCTAGTTTGAAGTGGGGACTTTACGCCTTATGGATGAGTATAAAATCATCATTTTCGAAGTGATA